>NZ_RZOF01000076.1:0-20632 GCF_003998955.1 Mesorhizobium sp. M4B.F.Ca.ET.017.02.2.1
CGACTGCGACAGATGCAGCGAGCGCTCGTCCATACCGTTGAAATAGCGCTCATAGGCTATCTTGCCGTCCTTGAGCACGAGAAAGCCGTCCGTGTAAGTCTCGTCGAGCAGCCCGGCGAGCGTCGTCGCAGATCCCGTGCTGTCCACCACCGGCAGGTCGTCGAGATCGACCTCGACGCGCTCGAAACGGCGGCGATGACCATTGCCACGCCAGACCTCGACGGTCGGCAGGACCTCACGGATATTCTGGAATGCCCAGCGGTTCCATGGCCCTCTGTCCCAATCGAGCTTCGGTGGGACCAGCTTCGGCGGCGAGCCCTGCATGATCGGCGGCCGCGGATCAGAGTTGCGGTAGGAGTCCATGATCAATGTCCCGACGACATGAAAACGGACCCGGCGGCGCCTGCCGCCGGGTCCGTCGCTATGCGGCTACTTCTGCAGTTCGGTCCAGATCTTGGTGTAGAGTTCCTGGACCTCGGGCGGGCACATCACCTGCAGTTCGGCATGCGCCTTGTCTGCCTCGGGAATGACCACTTCGGGCGCGTCCTTCATGTCGGCCGGCATGTATTTGTCCGAACCGGTGATGGCATTGGCGTAGCGGTGGAATGCCGACAGCCCGGCGGCATTTTCCGGGTCCATGATGAAGTTCTGGAACAGCTTGGCGTTCTCGACGTTCTTCGCTTCCTTGAGAACGGCGACATTGTCGCTCCACAGTCCAAAGCCTTCCTTCGGATAATTGTAGTGGATGGCGGGATTCGCCAGCCGCTGGCGCAGCGCCGAGCCGTTCCAGTCACTGGTCGCCTTGAAGTCGCCGGCGCCCATCTTCTCGATGGTGTTGTATTCCATGGCGATCCAGTTGGGCTTGGCGGCAACGAGCAGGTCGCGCACCTTCTTCAGCACCGCCTTGTCGTCCGTGCACTGCTGGCCCCCGACATATTTGGTGGCCGCGAACATGACGTCGCCCATCTCGGGGACGACGTTGACCTTGCCCTTCAATTCGTCCGGCGTATTGAAGACGATCCCCCAAGTGTTGGCCGGCCCCTTGTAGGCATCGGTGTTGACGACCACACCGATCGTGCCCCAGGCCCATGGCACAGTGTATTTGCGGCCTGGATCGAAGTCGGGATTGGCCCATTCCGGTGCCACATTCTTGAAGTTCTCCATCTTTCCAGGATCGGTCTCGAGCAGAAGACCTTCCTTGATCCAGATCGGAACGTAGGTCTGCGAGGGCACCGCGATGTCGAAGCCGGTGCCGCCCTGGCGCACCTTGGCCAGCGCCGTGTCGTTCGAATCGTAGTCGGTGATCGTCACCTTGACGTTGTATTTCTGTTCGAACTTCTTGATGACGTCGGGGCTGGTATAGTTGCCCCAATTGTAGATGTTCAACTCGCCATCGGCGAAGGCCGCGCCTGTCGACGCGAGCAGCGCCAACCCGATGGCGGTCGCCGTGATCTTCCAGTTCATGGTTGTGCTCCCATTTCTGATGTCTAATCGCGTTTCCTGCTGATGAAGAAAAACAACGTCACGATGGCGACCGACAAGAGCAGGAATACGGTCGATATCGCGTTTATCTCGGGTGTTATCCCCCGACGGATCTGGCCGAGCATGTAGGTCGGCAGCGTGTCCTGGCCGCCCGACTTGACGAACTCGGTAATGACGACGTCGTCGAGCGAGATGACGAAGGCCAGCATCAGCCCGGCCAGGATGCCGGGCCACAGCAGCGGCAGCGTGATGCGGCGGAACGTCCGCCACGGCGTCGCGTAAAGATCGGCGGCGGCACGTTCCAGCGTCAGGTCCATGTTCTCCAGCCGCGCCCGGATCGGCAGGTAGGCGAAGGGGATGCAGAACGCCGTATGCGCGGCGATCAGATAGCCGAGGCCGGAATAGCCGGTGAAAATCTTGATGCGCGAGAAGAAGATGAGCAGCGCCACGCCGGTGACGATCTCCGGCACCATTAGCGGCTGGTTGATCGCCGCGTATTTGAAGGTCAGCCCGGGATAGGCCGCTGTCCGGGTCGTCGCCAGCGCCGCCATGGTTGCGGCGATGGTCGCCAGCACCGCGGCAACCGAGCCGATCTGGAACGATCGCACGGTGGCATCGATGACCTGCGTGTTCTGCCATGCCGACTGGAACCATTTCAGCGAGAAGCCGCCCCATTCCGAGGTCGATGTCGCGGCGTTGAAGGCGTAGAACACCAGGACGATGATCGGCAGATAGAGGACGACGAAGCAGGTCGCCGCGATCGCGGTGAAGCCCGGCTGGTGCTTGATCGAGAAATTAGCCATGGCGCACCTCCGCCCGTCCGGCATTGCGCACATAGGCCAGCAGCGCCACCATAACGATGATCATCACCGTGATCGACAGCGCCGAGCCGAGCGGCCAGTTGCGGCCCTGCCCGAACTGCAGCTCGATCAGGTTGGACAGCATCATGTTCTTGCCGCCGCCGAGCACGCTGGGCGTGACATAGGCGCCGATCGCCGGAATGAAGACCAGGATCGAGCCGGCGATGACGCCCGGCCTGACCAGCGGGAAGATGATGCGCCGCAGCACCTGGAACCGGCTGGCGTAGAGATCGTAGCCGGCCTCGACCAGCCGGAAGTCGAGCTTCTCCATGCTGGCATAGATCGGCAGCACCATCAGCGGCAGGTAGACATAGGCCATGCCGATCAGGATCGCCGTATCGGTGAACAGGATTTGGACCGGCGCCGAGACGATGCCGAGCTTGATCAGGATGGTGTTGATGATGCCCTCGTTGCGGATGATCTGCAGCACCGCGAAGGTGCGGATGAGCAGGTTCGTCCAGAACGGTATGGTGATCAGGAACAGCCAGATGTCGCGCGTCTTTTCACTGCGCGTCGCCATGAAATAGGCGGTCGGGAAACCCAGCGCCAGGGTGGCGATCGTCGTCACGATCGCCAGCTTGATGGAGCGCCAGAAGATGGTGACGTGAGCGGCGGCAAGCGAAAGCGTGTCGTCGAAAATGTCACGCTCCATGAACACCGACAGCCAGGCCTCCGGCGAGAATTGCCATTTCACGTCGCCGTACGCGCCGGGCGTCAGCAGCGAATAGACCAGCACGATCAGCAGCGGGCCGGTCGCCGCCAGAAAGATGATGATGAGCGCCGGCGCCGACAGCAGCCAGCGCGTGCGGACGTCGCGCCGTTCCGCTTCCTTGGCGACTTGTTCCGCGGTGGCCATCAGTCCCTCAGCACTTGCGCGGCGTCGTTGCCGATCAGAATGCCGACCTTGTCGCCGCGCTCGAAGCCGCAGCCGGCGCTGCGCGTGTTCTGCTGACGCACGGTGAAGGCCTCGCCGCTGTCCAGCTGGACATGGATATGCGTGTCGGTGCCGAAATAGACGATGTTCTCGACCGAGCCCGACAGATCGCCCTTGCCGCTGGTCAGCTTGGCATGCTCCGGCCGCACCACCACGGTGGCGTTGTCCTTCGGCTGGAAGCCTTCGGCCACCGTCGCCTCGATGGTCGCGCCGGATTTGAGCGTCGCCCGCGCCTTGCCGCCGCCCATGCCCGATATGGCGGCGGTGAGGAAGTTGGTCTCGCCGATGAAGTCGGCGACGAAGCGTTCCGCCGGCTTGTCGTAGATGTCCCAGGGCGTGCCGACCTGCAGGATCTTGCCCGACGACATCACCGCGATGCGGTCCGACATCGTCAGCGCCTCTTCCTGGTCGTGGGTGACGAAGATGAAGGTGATGCCGGTCTCGTGCTGCAGCCGCTTCAGCTCGATCTGCATCTCCTTGCGCAGCTTGTAGTCGAGCGCCGACAGCGGCTCGTCGAGCAGCAGCACCTTCGGCTGCGGCGCCAGGGCCCGGGCGAGCGCCACGCGCTGCTGCTGGCCGCCTGAGATCTGGCTGGTGCGGCGGCCTGCAAGCGCCTCCATCTTGACCAGCTTCAGCATCTCGCCGACGCGCGCCTTGATCTCGGCCTTGGGCTTGCCGAGCATTTCCAGCCCGAAGCCGATGTTCTCGGCCACCGTCATGTGCGGAAACAGCGCGTAGGACTGGAACACGGTGTTGACCGGCCGCTTGAACGGCGGCAGCGGCGCGATGTCCTGGCCGTACAGCAGGATCTCGCCGGCGGTTGGAAAGTCGAAGCCGGCGATCAGCCTCAGAAGCGTTGTCTTGCCGCAGCCGGAAGGGCCCAGCAGCGTGAAGAACTCGTTTTCGCGGATCGACACGGAAACCGTGTCGAGAGCGGCAACCTGGTTTTCACCGCTGCCAAATACCTTGCGGACGCCACGAACCTCGATCGCATTCTTATCCGGTTGTTCCGGCACGATTACCCCATTGAGATGGCCTGCTCTTGGCGGCAGGTTTTGTTCCTGTTTGATTGTCACCATAAGCCAATCGGCTTGGCAACTGCGGAGCTTGGACTGGACTAAAAAGCAATTCCCGTGCCACCGTCAGACTTGATAGGTGACCTTTCCGCCGCAAACCGTGGTGACCGGCCGCACCTTGTGCAGATCTTCCGGCGCGGTCGCCTCGATATCGGCCGAGAGCACCACCAGGTCGGCCAGATAGCCCGGCTTCAGGCGGCCCTTTCGGTTCTCCATGAACTCGGCATAGGCCCCTTCCACCGTATAGCCGGCAATCGCCTCGTGCAGCGAGAATCTCTGATCGGGGTCGGTGCTTGCCCATGGTTTGCGCAACACTGCCGCCGCCTGGATGCCCAGGATCGGATCGATGGACGCTACCGGCCAGTCGGAAGCGAAGACGACGCGCGCGCCGGCATTCTTCAGGGTCCGCCATGCATAGCTTAGCGGCCAGCGGGCCTGCCCGATGCGCGACACCGTCGGTTCCAGCGGAAAATCCATCGCGCCGGGCGGGTGCGGCGGCTGCATGGAGGCGACGA
The DNA here is from genome assembly GCF_003998955.1 of Mesorhizobium sp. M4B.F.Ca.ET.017.02.2.1. NCBI lineage: Bacteria > Pseudomonadati > Pseudomonadota > Alphaproteobacteria > Hyphomicrobiales > Phyllobacteriaceae > Mesorhizobium > Mesorhizobium sp. M4B.F.Ca.ET.017.02.2.1. The sequence goes on from NZ_RZOF01000076.1 coordinate 4,868, forward strand.
CGCCAAGCTTTTCGAAGCGCGGCACATCGTCGTCGGTGATGACCTCGATGTGCTCGACCCGATGCCGGCTGTCGCGCTTGCCGTTGGCCTTGGCGGCCGCCTCGTAGCCGTCGAGCACGGCGCGCACCGCCCCGTCGCCGATCGAATGCACCGCCATCTGCAGCCCACGCTTGTCGACGGCGACCGCAAGCTCGGCGAACTGCGGCGGCGTGAACAGCGGCTCGCCCATCCAGTCCGGCCGGTCGGCATAAGGCTCGACCATCACCGCCGTCCAGGAATCGAGCACACCGTCGTAGAAGACCTTCACCATCCCCGACGACAGCCACTCGCCATTGTAGCGTTCGGCCATGACGGACGCCTTGTCGAGCATGTCGAGCGTCATGAAATTCTTGTAGTGGAACGGTATCTGCGCGCGGCAGGGCAAGCCCTCCTCGGCCTCGATCTCGGCAAGCAGCTCGAGTTGGTAGAGATTGCCGTCCATGTTGTGGATCGAGGTGATGCCGTGGCGCGCGCACCAGGCGAGCCCACGCCGCATGATGTCGCGGTCGGCGGCGCGCTCGGCAGCGGTCGGCGTCGGATCCGGCTCGCCGCCGGTCGCCAGCCCGAGCCGCACCCGGCCTTCGCCGGCAAGATCGAGCACCGGACCGAACGCTTCGCCCTCGCGCAGCTCGCCCGCGGCCAGGCCATCCTCGCCCATGACGATTTCGTTGCCCGGACCAAGCGTGCGTCCGTGCAGGATGCCTGCCAGTTCAAGCGCCTTGGTGTTGGCCCACATCGTGTGGTGGTCGGGAGCGGCCATGACGAAAGGCCGGTCCGGCAGGATCGCGTCGAGATGGTGGCGCGTCACCCGCTCGTCGCCAAGCACGGTATAGTCGACGCCTTGCGCGACCAGCATCTTGGCGTCGGGCCATGCCGATGCATAATCGCGGATCGCTGCTTGCAGCACCTCGAAGCCGTGGACGCCCGACAGTTGCAGATGCGCAAGCTCGGCTGCGCCCGAAAACAGATGCATGTGGGCTTCGATGAAGCCGGGGATCACCGAGCCGCCCCCGGCGTCGACAATCCTGGTGGCAGTTCCCTTGTAGCCTTCGATCGAGGCACGGCTGCCGATGGCGATGATGGCGCCGTCCTTGACGGCAATGGCTTCGGCTGCGGGATTGTCGGCATCCATGGTCAGCACACGACCGTTGACGACGATCAGATCCGCATTGTGATCCGCACCCGTGACAGACATCGCGACTCCGCGCTTTTGACGACTGGCCGTGACCGGCAGCCCCTTGGCCAACGGCGTTCCACTCCGCCGGAGCGGCGCGCCATGGGACAAGAATGATGCCAGCGCGCTGTCTTCGAAATTCCCCTTGTTATCCCTGCAGACAGCGTGGATAAAGAATGCGACTAATTATTCGCGTTTGTCAACGCTCCGAATTTCGAATGAATTGTGGACAGCACCCGGCGCCTGTCTTGAGACCGGGCGGGGAACGAGGACCTAGAGCCGTGAAGCGCAACTTCAGCCGCGAAACCAGGATAGCGCTCGAACCGCGCAAGCAGCCGCGCCAGGAACGCTCGAGCAAGGTGGTCGACAGGATTCTCGACGCGGCGCTGACCTTGACGCGGGAGCAAGGAACCAAGGCGCCGACGACGCTCGCCATCGCCCAGCATGCCGGCCTGTCGGTCGGTTCGGTCTACCAGTATTTTCCAAACAAGGAGGCCATTCTTCTCGACCTCGCCCGGCGCTGGCTGTCATCGTTTCCGGAGGTGATCGCAAGGCGCATCGAGGTCGCCCCGCCCACCAACCGCGAAGAGTTTCGCCAGGAAGTGCGCAAGCTCTTCATCGACACCTCGAAGCTCTATCTCGACAACGCCAGCCTGATGCCGGTGATCGAGGCCATATCGGGAAATGCCGACCTGAGGCCGATCCAGAACGAATATGACGACCAGATCGTCGCCCTCTACGCCGCATGGCTGCAGCATGTGAACCCGGCTCTTGAAGACAAGGTCGCGAGCCGCCTCGGCTTGCTGATGATGGAGGTCGGGCACGCATGCCGGCTTGTGGGGCTGAAAAGGGATCGCAAGACATACGACCTTATCGAGGACGATGTGGAAGTGATGTGGCTCGCCTTGGTGAACCCCTATCTCAATCTTGACTGATTTCGCACTTCGAGAGGAATTTCATGAAGACTGTCTATTCGCCGCTTCACGCCGGCCATGCAGGCCAGATGGAACTGGTCACGTCGGCGATCGTGCCGGGTTTCGAAAAGCCGTCGCGGGCGGAATTCATCAGGGCGCGCGTCGAGAGCGAGAAGCTGGGGCCGATCATCGGGCCGGTCGAGCATGATCTCGCCGCCGCCAAGCGCGTGCACAGTGCCGACTACATCGACTTCCTGCCGACCGTCTGGCCGCGATGGACGGCTGAGGGGCACAAGGGCTCGGCCATGGCGTTCACCTGGCCGACGCGCGGTTTGCGCGGCGACGTGCCGCCGCAGCGCATCGACGGCCTGCTCGGCTATTATTCCTTCGATGCCGGCGCCACCTTCGTCGCAGGCACCTGGGCGGCGATCAAGTCGTCCTATGAAGTGGCGCTGACGGCGGCGGAACTGGTCAAGGCAGGCGAGCCGGCCGCCTTCGCGCTCTGCCGCCCGCCCGGCCATCATGCGGGCGCCGCCTTCATGGGCGGCTATTGCTTCATCAACAACGCCGCGGTCGCCGCGCAGTGGTTCCTCGACCAGGGCGCCAGGCGCGTCTCGATCCTCGATGTCGACTACCATCACGGCAACGGGACGCAGGAGATCTTCTACGGCCGCGGCGACGTCCAGGTAATCAACCTGCACGGTGATCCGATGACCGAATATCCGTTCTTCCTCGGCCATGCCGACGAGCATGGCGTCGGCGAAGGCGAAGGCTTCAACCTCAACTACCCGATGCCGTTCGGCACCGACTGGGACGGCTGGAACGCCTCGCTGGAGGATGCCTGCGCCAAGCTTGCCGCCTACGCCCCCGATGTCGTCGTGGTGTCGCTCGGCGTCGACACGTTCGAGAAGGACCCGATCAGCCAGTTCAAGCTGACGAGCGCCGACTATCCCAAGATCGGCCGCCGCATCGCCAGGCTCGGCCTGCCGACATTGTTCGTCATGGAAGGCGGCTATGCGGTGGAAGAGATCGGCATCAACGCCGTCGGCGTGCTGACCGGCTTCGAGGGCAGGTAGGAAGCCAAGGAGCGGCCGCAGCCGCCACTTGGAAACTCTACGCTATGCGGCAGCGCCGGGGCTCGGCGCGGCGGCCGGCACGGCCGGTTTGCGGGAACGCCCAAGCATGTACACCGCCACCGCCGCGATCACACCGGCGGCCAGGATGGCGGCCGCAAGCACCGGCCGATACCAGAACCAGGCGACGGCGATCGTCGTCGTCCCGACCAGGATCGCCAGGACGAAGGCGATTATGCCGGTGCCCAGCCGGGCCAGGCTGCCGAGGAAGGGTATGACGTCGAAGATCACCCCGATCGGGCCGAGCAGCAGCGCAAAGCCTATCGTCAGCAGGATCAGGCCGCCGGCGCGCAGCAGCCAGGTTATCAGCGTGTTCGCGCTGACCGCCTCGGCGAACATCCTGTCGGCCGGCACGTCGCCCGTATCCACCATCAGCAACGCATCGCCGGCCGCCGTCTGGTAGGGCTCGAACCGGTCGCCGGCCTGGCGCGCGACGATGCTGACGGTGCCGAGCGGCGCCAGCTCGTAGCCGATGCGATAGTCGCCCAGCGCCGGCGACGTCGTATCGGCGCCGAGATAGATCCTGCCGTCGACGATGCTGATCGGCTTTGAACCGGCATAGGCAGCCTCGATCGCGGCCGACTGGCTGGACGAGAGCGAAAATTCCTTGTCGCCCCCGATGCGGTCGAGCACCGGCCTGTCGAGCGTGAAGGCGCCGAGTTTGCCCTCCGCGATCTGGAAGCTCCTGCTGTGGATCGCCATCGGCGGGTTCTGGTGGCCGTCGGGCTTCTTGAAGTCGGTTGAGTCGATCTGGCTGTCGTCCCACACCTTCGAATAGCTGTAGGTCGTCACCGTCTCCTCGCCGCCGCCCAGCTTCTTCGTCGTCTCCGACTTGGAGTCTTCCTTCCACTGGTACATCTCGACGCTGCGCGACAGGCGCAGGCCCTCGGCCTGAATGCCGAAATCCGGATCGGCAAGACCGCTATCGGCCGTCACCGGTCCAGTCACATGCACCAGCCTGCCGTCATTGCCGGCGTCGACGCTGTCGACGCCGACCGAGACGACGGCGCCGGCGCCTTCCGCCAGCGAGCGCGCCGTCTGCACCGCGCGCCCTTCGTTCCAGAACAGACCGATCACCATCAGCACGATCAGGATCAGGCCGAAGACCACCCCGCCGACCGCGCGCTTGATCCGTCCGAACCACGAGACGGACGTCACTTCCTGAAATGAATCGCTCATCGTTTCCCCCGCAAGACCACCGGCAACGGACGCCCATCCAGTGCCGCCATGCGAATCCTAGCCGAATCGGCCGCGCCCCGATATGGCGGCCCGGCACCGGCCTCGCTTTTTCCGTCGAAGAGACCGGTTGAAAGCAGCGCGAAACGGCCCCTGAGTCGCGATCCGAGTCCACCGGATTCGATTTTGTCAAATCGCGTTTGATGTCGGATTCATCTACGGGTAGATTAGACCCGAATCAGCCGGTCCTCGGGGGGCGCGGCGACCACCCAAAGTCTCAAGTTCCGGCACTCGGCCGGCACCAGACGCGGACGGCTTCGCGTTCCCTGTAGGGATTCCGACCTGGTTGGGCGCTGACCGCGCCTTGAGTGTGTCTTCGTGACAGTGACGCGTATTTCGGGTTCGGCCGCTGGCGACACCAGCACCGGGCACATGGATCGATTCCGGCCAAAGCATAAAATGAGCAGTCCCGCCGCGCTTCTCCAATCCGAACCATCGCGCCTGGCGTCTCGCGGCGACCTCACCAGCTTTTTCATGCAGCTTGCCGCCGAGATCGGCGCCGACAGCTACATGCTTGTCGCCATCATCCACGACCAGGATCGCAGCGATGCCCGCATCGTGTCCTCCAACTGGATATTCGACGCCATCGAGCTCATCGGCAAACGGCTGATAGCCGGCCTCGCCCAAGGGCCGCTGACCGCGTCGCCCGGCAACCGCCCGAGGCCGCTGGTGGCCGCCCAGGCGCCCGATGCCGGCGCGCTGCTGAGCGGCGAGGAGGCCCGCCTGCTCGATGTGCTCGGCCATGCCGAAATCTACTCGCTGCGGCTGAATGTCGGTCGCCAGCGCCTGTTCGCGTTGTTCTCGGCCGCCCAGGCCGGCAAGATCGACCAGCCGGGGCTGATGAAGGCCCAGCTGAAGTGCTGCTACGCGCTGTCCAACATCCCGCAGCTGATCGCCGCCGCCGCCATGCAGGACCCGCTGTCCGACCGCGAGCGCGAATGCCTGTTCTGGGTGTCGGAGGGCAAGACCACCGACGAGGTCGCGCTGATCCTCGGCGTCTCGTCGAACACCGTCAACAGCTACATCACCCACGCGATCCAGAAATTCGCGGCCAGCAACCGCGCGATGGCCATCGCGACGGCGATCAGGAGCGGCATCATTTGAAACAGGCACAGGTCAAGGAGGCAGCCGAGGCCCTCTTCAACGAGCAGCGCAGCCCCTTCGGCGCCTTCTCGCTCGGCTCCGAAACGCACCACGCCGTCACCATTCCGGACGCCGTGCGCCGCTGCCGCTGGATCGCCGTCGACATCAACGCCGGGGCTTTCGGCCTGTTCTTCGTCAGCCCTTCGCTGGAACGAGCCCGCCTCGTGCCAAGCTTCGATTCGGACTACCCCGGCACCTCCGTGGCCACCAAATTCATCTCCGGCGCCAATGGCGAGGAAATGGTGCGCCACACCCGCATCTCCACGGCGCCGCGCTGGTGGGCGGACGACGGCATCGCCAGCTCGCAGCAGGCCTTCCAGGACCTTGCCTGGGCCGAAAGAACGGCGCCGCTCGCGCCCGGCACCAACGGCATCGCCTTTCCCGTCCATGCCGACCGCGGCCAATGCGGGCTGGTCATTTTCCTCGGATCGGAAATCGCCTTGCCGCAGGACGTGCTCTACGAGATCCACGCCCGCTGCTTCTCGCTCTTTGCCGCGGTTGCCCGCATCCGTCCGACCGACACCGGCCGGATGCGCTCGATCTCCAAGCGCGAGCTCGAATGCCTGAAGCTGACCGCCAACGGCAACACCAGCGAGGAGATCGCCAAGCTGCTGAAATTGTCGGTGCACACCGCCAACCAGTACCTGACCCAGTCGACGCAGAAGCTCAACGCCGTCAACCGCAACCAGGCGGTGGCCAAGGCGCTGCGGCTCGGCCTCATCGAATAGATCGACCCGCGAACGCTCTACACTCGGACCCGGCCAAAAGCGCGCGCCGGTTCGAGGCAACGGCATACAAGGCGCGGCGGTCGATCGACCGTCGCGCCTTGCTTTCAGCAATGGCGGATTTTCAGTAGGCGAGCGGCTCGGTCCTGCGGATGCGGGCCTGCTCGATCACCGCTTCCAGCAAAGCGGTGTTGTGCTCCGGATTCTCGCCCGGCTTTTCGAACGAGACGTAGTTGACCACGACATGGTCCTTGTCTTCGCTCAGCGTCAGCTGGAAATAGACGGTGACGCCGGGCGGCCTGAGCTCGAGGTCGAGCACGATGCGCGGGCTGCCGCTCCAGTCGACATGGGCTTCGCCGCCGTGACCGAGCCTGAGCGTACCCGGCATGAAGAACAGTTCGGCCGCCGAATCCACCAGGTCCGACAGGCAGGCGAAATGCTCCAGCCGGATGAAGGCGATATAGTCGGCGACATCGATCAGCCTGAGTTCGGCGATCACCTGCTCGATGGCGCTGGCGACGATGATTTCGCGGGATTTTGCATAAGCTTGCCGGTTCATGAGGTCAGTCTGCGCTCAGCCTTTTTCGAGTAGACGATCCGCACCAGCTCGGCGACGGCCTGATAGAATTGCGACGGGATCACGCTATCAACCGAAACTTGCTTGTACATGGAGCGTGCAAGCGCCACGTCTTCGAAGATCGGGATGTTGTGCTCCCTGGCGATCTCGCGGATCTTCAGCGCCACCAGATCCTGACCCTTGGCCAGCACCAGGGGCGCGGAATCCTCCTCGCGGACATATTTGAGCGCGATGGAAAAGTGCGTCGGATTGGCAATGATCAGGGTGGCGCGCGGCACCGCCGTCATCATGCGGCGGCGCGCCCGGTCGCGCGCCAGCGACCGCAGCCGCGACTTGACGATCGGGTCGCCTTCCGACTGCTTCATCTCGTCCTTGACTTCCTGCTTGCTCATGCGCAGGTCGCGCCGCCAGTTGAAGCGGGACCAGACGAGGTCGACCGCCGCGATCAGGCCCATGACGAAGACGATCGCAACCAGTATGTCGACGGCGATGCTGCGGATGACAAGGCCGAAGGCGACGGGATTGGTGATCATGCCGGCAAGCAGCCTGCGGTGATCCTCCGACAGCGTGAAGCCAAGCACGACGACGGCAAAGCCGAGCTTGCCCAATGATTTCAGGAACTCGACGAAGCCCTGCACGCCGAACATCCGGCTCCAGCCCTTGGTGATGGAAATGCGCGACAGCTGCGGCCTGATCCGGTCGCCGACGAATTGCGGCATGTTCTGGAACACCGACGCGCCGACGCCGGCCACCACCAGCAGCACCAGCAGGCTGACGACGGCGCGGCCGATCTCGAAAATGACGGACTGGTAGAGCGCGATGACGTCGTTTTCGGTGTCCATCGGCCAGGCTTCCGGCTTTTCCAGGAACATCGACAGGAACATGCCGAGATCGACGATGGCGTCCTTGGCGTAAAACACCGTGAACACCAGTATGGCGACGAAGGAGGTGAAGATCGCCGCTTCACGCGAATGGGGCAGCTTGCCCTGTTCGACGGTGTCGCGGATCTTCTTTTCTGTTGCTTCCTCGGTTTTGGAGTCCTTGTCGACCGCTTCAGCCATGGCGCGTCAACCGAGCCGTCGCCATCATGCCGCTTCGCTCTGTGCCGATGAGGGGAGTTCGAACGCCCCTTCGCGCGATAGCCGGATCGTCGCCACCGCGATCGTCTTGCGGGCTCCCAGGATGTCGGCCAGCGCGACGCCTTCGGATCCCTGGCCGAGCTCGGATTCGATCATGCGTCGCGACCTTGCGCCGATCGCCGACAGCACCGATTCGGTGAGCGCCGGCGGTGCGCCGCGCAGCGCCAGCGTGACCAGTTCCGTCGACAGCCCGTCGAACAGCAGCACCCGCGCCTTCTGGGTCAGCAGCGGCAAATCGTCGAAGGCGAACAGCCGCGACCTGACGCCGTCGAGATCAGGCGTGCCGGCCTCCTCCAGGTCGTGCATCACCTCTTCGAGCTGAGGCTTGTCCATTTCGTTGAGCACGCTGGCGACACGCGCCTGTCCGACCGAGATGTCCTTCGCCGCCGCCTGTGACAGCAGACTGCTGCGCAATTGGCTTTCGACGATCTTGGCCGCCGCGTCCGGGACCGCGGCCAATGTGACCATGCGTTTGATGATCTGGCTGCGGATGGGCTTTTCCATCGTCAGCAGCACATTGGCCGCCGTCTGCGAGGAAAGCTTGGACAGCACCAAGGCCGAGGTCTGCGGATGCTCGCCGGACAGGAAGGCGCCGAGGCGGCCAGCCTCCAGCTTTTCGAGGTCGGGCCAGATCGGCGGCGGCCCCTCGGGCGCCACCTCGAACCTCTTGTCGCCCATAATGGCGCTCATTTCCTCGGGCGACAGCGATTCGTTGAGGATGGTGTCCATGCGATCGGCGGAATCGAGCAGTCCCGCCCCCTCGGTGAATTCGGCTTCGAACTCGGCGACGATGCGCTCGAGATCGTTCTGCGGGATGGTGCGTAGCAGGCGCGCCCCTTCGATCAGTGCCTTCAGCTCCTCCTGCTTGAAGAATTTCAAGAGCCGGCTGGCCGAGGGCTTGCCCATCGCCACCAGGATGGCGGCTGCCTTTTGCGGGCGCGTCAGCGTGGTCAGCGTCGTCATGCTGTCTGTCCTTGCAGGCGATCGATGGGCGCGCCGGCCATTGCCTATGCGCTCTTGGTGGCGGCGATGATTTCGGTCAGCCTGATGCCGAAGCGCGACGGATCGCTCTCGAGCACGGTGATCTCGCCACGGGCGATCTTGCGGCCATTGACCACGACGTCGACAGGTTCGCCGATGCGCCGGTTGAGCGCCACCGTCGAGCCCTTCTGCAGCGCCATCAGGTCGGACACTGCCATCTCGGTGCTGCCGAGGATGATCTGCACGTCGACCGGGATGGCCATGATGATGCTGGAATTGGCGCCTGATGCCGCCCGCAGGGCCGCGTCCGGCCGCCGCTCCTCTTCCTTGAGGACGCCGCGCAGTTCCTCGATGGCGCGGTCGAGTTGCTCGTCCGGCTGGTCGGGGTCGGCTTCCACCTTGGTCTTTGCCATACGTCGTCTCCAAAAAATCGGACCAGCCCGGCGTCAGCCCGGCATCAGCCCGTCGATGAAATCCTGCCCGGCATCGTAGGGGTGCCGGACGCGGACGGTGTAGTTCTGGCCGAGCTTGCCGAAATCGCAGACGAACAACGTCTTGTCGCGCGCGCTGAGCCGCGCCTGCGATTGCGCGGTCTCCTCGAATTCGATGATCTGCCCGACTTCGAGGCTGGCGAGGTCGCCGAGCGTCAGCCGCGCAAGCGGCATCGTCGCTTCCAGCATCACCGCCGAGCGCATCACTTCTTCGGAGAAGCGCGCGCGCCAGTCGGAGCCGGCCGCGTGATCGTCCTCGTGGGCGCCGGCAGCGCCGCCGCGAGTCGCCAGCAGGACGCGCTGCGGGATCATCACCGTGACAGTGCCGCTGTCGGTCGGCGTCGAGATGCCGAACACCATGCGGACCGACGCCCCGTCACGCAGCACGCGCCGCTTCGCCTCCATGCCCGACATCGCCCTCTGCACCGGCAGCCGCAATTCGAGCGAGCGTTTGCCCGATCCATTGAGAGCCTGCGCGACCAGTTGGAACACCGTCGTCGCCACGTCGGTTTCGATCTGCGACAGCTCGCGCTCGATCGGCGACACCGGCACGTCCGGGTCGCCGCCGAACAGCGCGCAAACCATCACCGCGATGCCCGGCGCGTCGAGCACCAGGGTCATGGCATCGGAGGAGGTCGGCGAGGCGACGATGGTCATGGCGAATGTGTCGCCGGCGTCGCTGCGCGCCTCGGGAACGCGGCTGACCGCGACCGCGCGCAGATCGACGGTGACCGGCGCGCCGAGTTCGCCGATAAGGCTCTTCTGCAGCAGCGGCACGGCGCGTTCGGCCATCCCCCGGCCGGCGCCGATGACATGGTCGGCCTCGCCGCTGTCGCCGACGAGACGTTCGATGATCAGGGAACGGGTCTGCGACGGACTGCCCGGACTGGTCATGATGGCGAGCGGCCTTGTCTGTCTTCACGCATGCTCAGGCCGCTTTCTTTTCGCCCGTGCCGGTGTTCATCGTGCTCTGCTCGACCGCATCGATGGTCGGCCGCTCGTAGGACGAGATGGTCTTGCGGCCGAATTCGATCGCGACCTGCGGCAGCGCGCCGTTCATGTAGGCGAGCAGCGTCTGCTTGACGATGATGTAGAGGCGGTTCTTCTTCTCGCGCACGGTCTTGATCTTGGTGGCGACCGGGCCGACGACGGCATAGGACAGGAAGATGCCGAGGAAGGTGCCGACGAGTGCGGCGCCGATCAGGCCGCCGAGGATTTCCGGCGACTGGTCGAGCGCGCCCATCGCCTTGACCACGCCGAGCACCGCGGCGACGATGCCGAGCGCCGGCAGGCCGTCGCCCACCGCCACCATCGCGTGGTAGGCCTTCAGCTTGTCGGTCCTGATGGTCTGGATCTCCTCGTCCATCAGCGCCTCGATCTCATGCGAGCGCGCATTGCCGATGATGATGATGCGGCAGTAGTCGCAGATGAAATGCGTCAGGTCGTGGTTCTTCAGCACCGTCGGGAAGGCCTGAAAGATCGCCGACTCTTCCGGATTGTCGATGTGCGCCTCGACCTCGCTGCGCGACTTGGAGCGCAATTCGCGCATCAGGCTGTGCAGCACGCCGAGCGTCTCCAGATAATCCCGTTCCTTCGGCACCGCCTGCTTGAACGCTTCGAGAATGCCCTTGCCGGTGTCCTTGACGGTCTTCATCGGGTTGGCGACGAGGAAGGTGCCGAGCGCCGCGCCGCAGATGACCACCGCTTCCCAGGGCTGCATCAGCACGTGCAGATGGCCGCCCATGGCCATGAAGCCGCCGAGGACGCAGCCGAGCGTCACCACCAGTCCGATCAGAATGCCCACGCAAGATCCTTCCGCATGTCACCGCAGGTCCCAACCGATAATCCACGTGCCTTGTGTGAGGCTTGAATCGACGAGGCTTCAACCCCGCGAGGTCCGGCTCGCGGGTTGCGGGGCCGATTCAGCTTCGCGCAAGGAAGTGACTGTATTTTCCTGGAATAGCTTCGGCCGGAGGCGCACAGCGTGTTGAACACTTATACGAGCTACCAGCTTATCGCCAAGGACATCCCCAAGGCGATCGACCAGGTTGAGGCGCAGCCCGTCGTCAAGCGTGACACCGACTACTATCTCGCCAATATCGGCAACATCAAAACCATCGACGACTTCGTCAAGGACACCCGCCTGTTCACCTATGCCATGAAGGCATACGGCCTGGGCGACATGGCCTATGCCAAGGCTTTCATGGTCAAGGCGCTCAAGGAAGGCGTCTCGGATTCGGACAGCTTCGCCAACAAGTTGAGCGACAAGCGCTACGCCGCCTTCGTCAAGGCGTTCAACTTCGCCGCCTACGGCTCGACCGCCACGCTCTTTCCCTCCGCCCAGCAAGGGGCGGTAGACAAATACATGCGCCAGACCCTGGAGGAGAACGCCGGCGAGACCAATCAAGGCGTGCGGCTGGCACTCTACTTCCAGCGCAAGGCGCCCGACATCACCAACTGGTACGACGTGCTGGCCGACACTGCGCTTGCCAGCGTGGTGCGCACCGCCCTCGGCCTGCCCGATTCCTTCGCCGCGGCCGAGATCGACAAGCAGGCGCAGCTGTTCGAGCAGAAGCTCGACATCGCCGATTTCAAGGACACCGACAAGCTGAACAAGTTCCTGACCCGCTTCACCAGCCTGTGGGAGATCAACAACCCGACCTCGACGGCAACGACATCGGTCAGCGTGCTCTTTTCCCAGCCGACCACGGTGGGCATCTCGACCGATCTGATGATGGCCATGCAGAAACTGAAATTCTGAGAACACCATGCAGGACAGCCTTTACGTCGCCCTCTCCTCGCAGATCGCGCTCGAGCGCCGGCTCGACACCATCGCCGACAATGTCGCCAATGCCTCGACCATCGGCTTTCGCGCCACCGGCGTGAAATTCGAGGATGTCGTCTCCGGCACCGGGCCGAAGTCGGTCTCCTTCGCCTCCTCGGGCAACACCTATCTTTCGACGGCGCACGGCTCGATGACCGAGACCGGCAATCCTTTCGACTTCGCCATCCAGGGCGATGCCTGGTTCGCCATCGAGACGCCGGGCGGCACGGTGATGACCCGCGACGGCCGCTTCTCGATGAACGAGAACGGCGAGCTTATGTCGATCGAAGGCTATCCGGTGCTCGACGGCGGCGGCGCGCCGATCCAGCTCGACCCTCGCAACGGACCGCCCAAGGCCGGCGCCGACGGCTCGCTCAGGCAGAACGACCAGCTGGTCGGCGCCATCGGCCTCTACAATTTCGACCCAGGGCAGAATTTCGTCCGCTACGGCAATTCCGGCATCGTGCCCGCGCGGACGCCTGAACCTGTGACCGATCGCTCCGACGTCGGCGTGGCGCAGGGTTTCCTCGAGGAATCCAACGTCAATCCGGTGCAGGAAATGACCCGGCTGATCATGGTCCAGCGCGCCTTCGAGAACACGGCGGCGCTGATGCGCCAGACCGATTCGACGACCGACGACGCGATCAAGACGCTCGGCTCCAAGTAAAGGCATGTCGACCAGCCCACCCTCGCTGCGCGCTCTGCAAAAGCAGCCGGAAGCAGCACCTGCCGACCGGCTTGCCGCCCTGGAACGCGTCCTGCGCCGCTTCGACCGCGCCGAGTCCCTTCTCCGGCGCGGCGGTCGCGTCGCCGAGATCTCGCCGACCCACTACAAGGTGCGCGGCCTTTCCGACATCGCCAGGCTGGGCGATATCGTCGAGCAGCGCGGCCATGCCGGCACGCGTCGCGGCGAGATCGTCAAGATCGGCCGCGACGAGGTGGTTGTGGCCCCCTTCGAGCGCAGTGCCGACGCCGGCATAGGCGACGCCGTGTTTCGCCGCGGACCGCTTTCGGTGACGCCGCATGCCTCGTGGCGCGGGCGCGCCATCGACGCGCTGACACGCGCCATCGACGGCGGCCCGCCGCTGGTCAGGCCCGCATCCACGCCGGGCGAGAATGCCACGACCCCGGGCGCCATGGCGCGGCAGCGCGTCGGCACCGCCTTCATGACCGGGGTCAGGGTCATCGACATCTTCACGCCGCTCTGCTTCGGCCAGCGCCTCGGCATCTTTGCCGGCTCCGGCGTCGGCAAGTCGACGCTGCTCGCCATGCTGGCCGGCGCCGATGCCTTCGATACGGTCGTCGTCGCGCTGATTGGCGAGCGCGGCCGCGAGGTGCGCGAATTCCTCGAGGACACGATCGGCGCCGAAAGCATGGCCAAGACCGTGGCCGTGGTTGCGACCAGCGACGAGAGCGCCATGATGCGCCGGCGCGCGCCGGACACCGCCATGCGCGTCGCCGAGCATTTCCGCGACCAGGGCCATCGCGTGCTCCTGGTGCTCGATTCGATCACGCGCTTTGCCCACGCGCTGCGCGAGGTGGCGACCGGAACCGGCGAGCCGCCGGTCGCGCGCGGGTATCCGGCTTCCGTGTTCACCGACCTGCCCAAGCTGCTCGAGCGCGCCGGACCTGGCGCCGAGGGCCCCGGAGTCAAAGGCAGGGGGTCGATCACTGCCATCATTTCGGTGCTGGTCGACGGCGACGACCACAACGACCCGGTCGCCGATTCCGTGCGCGGCATCCTCGATGGCCATGTCGTGCTCGATCGCGCGATCGCCGAACAGGGCCGCTATCCGCCGGTCAATCCGCTTTCGTCGATCTCGCGCCTGGCTGACAAGGCCTGGAGCGCCGAGCAGCGGATGCTGGTGACCAGGCTGAAGTCGATGATCTCGCGCTTCGAGGACACGCGCGACATCCGCTTGCTCGGCGCCTACCAGGGCGGCGCCGACGCCGAGCTCGACATCGCCGTGCGCCAGGTGCCGCTGATCTACGAGGCGCTGACGCAGTCGCCGAAGGACCGCGCGTCCGTCGATCCGTTCGCCGACCTCGCCCGCTACCTGAAGGGAAAGCAGAATGGCGATGCAGGAGAGTGAGCGCCAATATACCGAGCGCCTGCTGCGCGAGATGATCGACGACGCCAGGGCCAAGGAAGACGCCTTGGCCGAGGAAGCACGATCCGCCACAGCAAAGGCCGCGCGCGCCATGGCCGCCAAGGTCGCGGCCAAGACCGGGGCCGTCCTGGCCAAGGCGGCGAAGCCCGCCCTTCCGAGGACCGCCGGGCCTGCCAGGACCGCCGGGGATGATTTGCCCGCGGCTGCCCAGGTTGAAGCCGCCGAGACGATCCAGGCCAGCCGCGATTCGCTGATCGATGACCTGTTCCCGCGCACGGACTGGCCCACGCCGCCAAAGGCGGAATTTCCGCGGCTGGGCAAGAAGCCCGACCGGCGCAGCGATTTCGTCGTCGCCGCGCTCGGCGTCACGCTCGGCCTGATCTGCGCGCTGTTTCCCTGGTACATCTTCTTCAACCAGGAACAGTTCGGCGTGCAGGCCATCAAGTTCGGCGGCAGCGGCACCAATGCCGGACGCGTCAGCGGTGGCTCGCAAATGGAAAATCCCGGCCAGCCGCTGACGGCCAAGGATGTTCCCGATGTCGACCTGTTCGCCACCGGCACGCTGCAGGACCCCGAGGATCCCGCTGAGGCGCCGGGCGTCGACCAGCAGCCCTTTCCGGCCGATCCCAAGTTCCGCATGGTGCATGTTGCCAACGGCCGCGCCATGATCGAGGACGACGCCGGCCTGTGGATCGTCCAGCGCGGCTCAAAGCTGCCGGATTCCAGCATCGTCTCGTCGATTGAGCAACGCGGCGGCAAATGGGTCATGGTCACCAGCACCGACCAGGTGATCGACCTCTCCAGATAGCGGCGCGCGGGCCGGTCGCGCGGCGCTGCGCCATGCCGGCCCCGCGCAAGGTCCGCGCAAGACTGGCGGCCTAGTCTCTGGGAACCCCGTCCGGAGATTCCCATGGAGCCCGTCAACCTTTTCGATCTCGCCACGAAGCAGTCGCAGTGGCTGGCCGTGCGCCAGTCGGCCATTGCGTCCAACATCGCCAACGCCAACACGCCGGGCTACACGGCGGGCGATGTCGAGCCGTTCGAGAAGGTCCTCGACCGCACCGCGGTGTCGCTGCAGGCCACCCAGGCCGGGCATCTCGGCGGCGAGGCGACGAATGCTGGTTTCAGCATCAAGCCGGAGGAAAGCACCGGCTCGATCATGCCGTCGAAGAACAGCGTGGTGGTGGAAGACGAGTTGATGAAGGCCGGTGAGGTCCGCCGCTCCTTCGAGCTCAACACCGCGATCGTCAAAGCCTTCCACTCCATGATGATGATGGC
>NZ_RZOF01000077.1:0-20417 GCF_003998955.1 Mesorhizobium sp. M4B.F.Ca.ET.017.02.2.1
GGGTACATCAGCGAGATGACGAGGTCCGGCGCGCCGGCGATGTTGCGCAACTGCGACTTCTGCTCGAACAGATTGCCGGCAAGCGAGGCAAATCTCTGCTGGCCCAGATACGGCTCGGTGACGATGGCCGATACCAGGCCCTGGGTGAGCTGAAGATTGCCGTTGATGTTGCCCTCGAGCTTGGCCCGGATGATGTTGACCTTGGCCAGGACATCGGCGCGCGCCAGCTGATCGGAGACCTTCCTGTTCTGCTGGTCGGCAACGACGGCGCAGACCAAAAGCACGACGAACGCTATCGCCGCCGGCAAGTTGGCGGGGGAAAAAACGGCCTGCCTGACGCGGCCTATGCTGAAATCCGTTCTGGCCAATTCGACCCAAATGCCTTTCGTGGACGATAGCCCATCGGTCGAACTTAGTAGAAAGTGCTTAAATTTAGACTTCCATGCAGGCCAGAAGTTTCAGTATTGGCCTATCGTGACGCAGGTCATACGGATATTTCCCCGTGCCCCGCCAAAGGCCCGTGGCTGCGGAAATGCGGCGCATACTGACGGAAAGTCCTGTCGGTCAGTCGAGCCCGGCGACGCGCAGTCCCTCGATATAGCGGGCGCGATCCTTGTCGTGGACGATGGGGTGGTATTTCTCGACCCAATCCACGGACACGGAAGGATGCAGGCGCCGTGCCTGCGACAGGGCATGGATCGCGGCGGCGTGATCGCCCGCCATGCCGGCCGAAGCGGCGTATGTACGCCAGGCGGTGCCGAAATTCTGCCTGAGATCCACCGCCCGCCGTTCGAAATCGGCGGCCTCTGCATAACGCCCGGCCATGAAATGACAGAGCCCGGCGACGGAAAGGCTGCCGGCCTGCGTGAAGTCGCGTGGGCTTAGCCGGTCGGCCAGGGCGACTTGGTGCAGGCCGTCGTCTGGCATGCCCGCATAGGCATAGGTCGATCCAAGGATCATGTGCGCGTAGGCGAGGCTCGGATTGAGGGTGATCGCCTCGGACAGGGCCTTCACGGCTGGCTCGAAGCGACGCGACGCCATATGCACGAAGCCGGTGGCGAAGTGCGTCCAGGGGTCCTCCGGGTCGCTGCGGATCGCCCGTTGCGCCATGTCGTGGGCGGTCGGCAAGGCGACTTCGGCGTCGGCCAGCCCAAGCATCGCCTTTGCGGCCAGGCCCCAGGCAATCAGGCAGTTGGCGCGCGGATAGTCGGGATCGATGTCGATGGCCTTTTTCAACAGCCGCTCAGCGATCTCGAAATCCGGCACGGAAGCCCAGGTCCAGACATAGGGCATCGCTTTCATAACAAACCCCCAGGCGTCGAGATTGCCGGGCAACCGGCCCTGGAAACGCTCGTGCTCGGCCACATAGAGCCTCGGCTCGATGGCGCCGATCACGCTTTCGGAGATCTCGTCCTGCAGCGCGAAGAAATCGGCGATCTCGGCATCGTAGCGCTGCACCCAGATCTGGCGCCCGGTATCGGCGTCGCTCACCCTGGCATTGATCCTGAGCCGCTGCCCGGAACGGCGCACGCTTCCGTCGAGCACATAGCGCACGCCGAGTTCGCGCCCGATCTGCTTCACGTCGACCGCCTTGCCCCCATAGGTGAACGATGAATTGCGGGCCGAGACGAACAGCCAGCGCAGCCGTGCAAGCCGGGTGATGATGTCTTCGGCGAGGCCATCGCCAAAATACTGCTGCTCGGCATCGTCGCTGAGATTGGCAAAAGGCAGCACGGCGATGGATGGCCCGGCCGCCGCGCTCTCGGATGGCGGCGCGGCCCTGTCGAGGCAATCCACCACGCCAGCGAAGCGGTAGCCGATCCGCGGGATGGTCGCGATCCATTCGCCGTCATCTGGCCCTGACCCAAGCAGTCTCCGCAGCGATGCGATCTGTACGGAGAGGTTGCTTTCCTCGATCGCCGCATGCGGCCACGCCGCATTCATCAGCTCGGTCTTGGACCGCACTTCGCCGGGCCGCTCCACGAGTGCGGCCAAGAGCAGCACGCCGCGATAACCGACGGCAACGGGCATGCCTTGCCGGAGCAGCGTTCCCGCCTCCGGGTTGAGCTCGAACGGGCCGAAGACGAACCGTTTCCCCACCATGGCGCAAACTAGCATCTTTTCGGAGCTTTTCGGAACTATTCGGCCGCGCGCCAGGGACGAAAACCGTCGGTCCGGCTCATTCTGTCACTGCGTTTCGAGACAGGAGAGCCGCAATGTCCGCCATTGTTTTCCACCCTATCGGGTTTGAGACGGAGACCGAGCAAACGGTTCCAGTGAGCAACAAGCGCCCACGCGAAGAAGAATTCCGCGCCGCCCTCGACCGCTATATGGCGGACTACATCACTCACCAGAAACGCTGCGCCGAGGCCAGGAATTCGTCCGAATAGATGCGAAACTGTCCGTGGCCGCTGAGCGCCGCGCCTACTTGCCCGCCATGTGATCGGCGAGTTCCTGCGCGTGGGCAAGCAGGGCCGGGAAGGCCGGGTCGCCGGGCAGGTGCTCGCCCAGGCAGGCGCGGTAGTCGCCGTCGCCTTTTTCCCAGGCGGCGTTGGCGGCATCGTAGGCCTTTTCGTCCTTGAGCTCCGAAGCCTGGTAGGCCTCCTGGAATTTCTGGGCGGCGGCGTCGGCCGCGGTCCACAAGGCATCGCAGGCCGCGATCTTCGGGACGGGCGGTGCGGCAGGCGCCTCGGCGATCAGCACGCGATCGCCCTTGACCAGCGTGACGATGACCTGCTGGTCGTAGATCGGCCCGACATCCTGGGTCCAGCCGCCAAGCCGCGCGAACGCCATGTCGGCGCCTTCCGGTTTCTTCAGCGGAAAGTCGAGCGTGCTGACGAAGGCGGCGTCGGCGCCGATGGCCTGGGTGTAGAAGGCGTCGAGCTTCAGCGCCGCGTCGATGCCGGCCGGCAGCCTGAGGTTCTCATCGGTCTCGTCGGCCCTGGACTTGAGCCACCGCTCGGCAAGCCCGCGCGTCGTCGCGACAAGGCTCGGGCCGTCGTCGCTGGTAGTGTATCTCAGCCCGTCGAGCATGCCGAAACCGATATCGGAGTCGCTCAGGCTCTGCAGATTGATCGTGCCGGCTGCCGGAAAATCCTTTACCGCCAGCGGGCCGAGCAGGGCCGAAAGACGCGTCTGGAGATCGGCCATCGCCTTCGTATTCTGGGCATCGAGCGTTTCCACGGCAGCGTTCGCGCTTTCCTGTGCTGCGATGTCGGAAATCGCCTTGTCGCGCGCGGCGATATAGTCGTCCTCCGGCGAGGCAGCGAGTGCCGCGCTGCCCGCAAGCATGAAGAGAAGTGTCCAGATCAACCGCATGACATAGCCCCCGAGTTAGCGATCAAAAGCCCTTGCGAGCCTTCGCCCGACTTGGCGGCTTTTGCGTGGCGGAAATCAGCGGATCGCCAATTCTTTATCCGGCCTTCCGCTTCTCCACTTCCGCCTTCCTGAGCAGGAACCGCTGGATCTTGCCGCTCGGCGTCTTCGGCAGTTCGGTGACGAACTCGACCTCGCGCGGATAGGCATGCGCCGAGAGCCGTTTCTTCACATGCTGGGCAAGCTCCTCGGCCAGCGCCTCGCTGCCTTTGAAGGCCGACGCCAGCACGACGAAGGCCTTGACGATCTCGGTACGCTGCGGATCGGGCACGCCGACCACCGCCGCCTCGTTGACCGCCGGGTGCTCGATCAGCGCGCTCTCGACGTCGAACGGCCCGATGCGGTAGCCGGCCGAGGTGATGACGTCGTCGGCGCGGCCGATGAAGGAGACCGAACCGTCCGGCTCGTATTCCACCGTGTCGCCGGTGCGGTAATAGCCGCCGGCGATCGCCGGCGTTTCGGCCTGGTGGTAGCCTTCGAACCAGCGCAGCGGCGATTTGGCGATGTCGACGGCGAGGATGCCCGGCTGGTTCGGGCCAAGCTCGTTACCCGCCTCGTCCAGAACCACCATGCGGTAGCCCGGCATGGCAAAACCTGCCGAGCCAGCGCGCACGCTGTGCGCCAGCCCATGATGGTTGTTGACCATCATGCCGTTCTCGGTCTGGCCGTAGTGGTCGTGGATCGGCGCGGCGAGGTTGGCATCGAACCAGCGGATCACTTCCGGGTTGAGCGGCTCGCCGGCGCTGCTCACCACGCGCAGCTTACCTTTGACGCGAGCGGCAGCCGCGGCGCCTTCCGCCATCAGCAGGCGATAGGCGGTGGGCGAGCCGGCAAGGCTGGTAACGCCCAGCCGCTCGATGATGTCGTAGGTGCTCTTGGCGTTGAAGGCGCCCTCGTAGAAGGTGGTGGCGGTGCCGAGCTGCAAGGGGCCGGTGATGGCGTAGTAGAGCCCGTAGGCCCAGCCGGGATCGGCGATGTTCCAGAACACATCCCCGGGCCGCAGCCCGATCGCGTCGCGCATATAGGCGCCGAAGGCGAGCAGGGCGCCGAGCGGCACCGGCACGCCCTTTGGATGGCCGGTCGTGCCGGAGGTCGACATCATCATGAACAGGTCCGAGCCCTTGCGCATCACTGGTTGGCAATCGGGGGAGGCGGCGGCAAGGGCAGTGCGGAAATCGATGTCGCCGGCGGGCAGGGCCTCGCCCGCGCCAAGGATGGTGGCGATACGCGGATGGTTCTCCACCTCGTCGAGCTTGCCGCGATTGGCCGGATTGGTGACCACCAGCTTTGCCTTGCTGTAGCTCAGGCGATGCTCGATCGCTTTCGGCCCGAAAGCGGTGAACAGCGGCTGATAGACCGCGCCGATGCGCCAGGCGCCGAGGATCAGCGCCACCAGCTCGGGAATGCGCGGCAGCATGCCGGCGACGACATCGCCGGGGCCGACGCCAAGCGCCTTCAGCATATTGCCGGCGCGCCCCGACATGTCGGCGAGATCGTCGAAGCTAAACTCGCGCAACTCCCCGCCCGCCGAGATGGCGCGCAGCGCCAGCCGGTATTCGCCGGTGTAGCGGCCGCAGCACTCGACATAGGCATTGATGCCGGTCGCCGGATCGCCATGCAGCCGGGCGACTTCATCCTCGATGCGGAAGCGCTCGACGGCGTCCTCGTAGCGCGGCAGGCCGGCCGCCGCTGGCGTCTTGGTCATCGCAATCCTCCCTCAACGGCTTGCCATCTTTCCATGGCAGGCCGCTCAGTGGAGATTGCCCGAAATCCGCGCCGGGGTCGATTGCGGCGAAAGTCGATCGCCGCTTGGCCTCGCCAGCGCTGGCCTGTAGCATGGCCCGGTGAATGCAGGGAGGGAGGGGCGCGATGCGGCTTGATCGGAATCTCTGTCATTTGAGGACCTGGGCCGCCATCGCCGCGATCGCGCTTTTGCCTTGTGCAGCGTTGGCCGACCCCATCACGCCCGAGCGCATCGCCGCTTCCTTGCCAAAGCTCGAAGCGCTGGCCGAGGCCGCGGTGACGGAGAGTGCCGTCCCCGGTCTGGCCATCGCCGTCGTGCACGGCGACGAGGTGATCTTCCTCAAGGGGTTCGGGCATCGAGAGGCCGGCAAGCCGGAGGCCGTCGACGCCGACACGGTGTTCCAGATCGCTTCGCTGTCCAAACCGGTCTCCGCCACCGTCGTCGCGGCATTGGTCAGCGATGGAGCCGTGTCCTGGAACTCCAAGATCGCCGATCTCGATCCGGCTTTCCGCCTGGCCGAGCCTTATCCGACCAGCGAGCTCACCATCCGCGACCTGTTTTCACACCGCAGCGGCCTACCGGGCACCGCCGGCGACGATCTCGAGGACATCGGCTACGACCGCGCCGAGATCCTGCGCCGCCTGCGCTTCGTGCCGCCGTCGTCGAGCTTTCGCGCCGGCTATTCCTACAGCAACTTCGGGCTGACCGAGGGGGCCGTCGCGGCCGCAATGCCGACAGGCAAGTCCTGGGAGGAGGTCGCCGAGGAAAAACTCTACCGTCCGCTCGGCATGGCCTCGACCAGCTCGCGTCATGCGGATTTCGTCAAGCACGCGAACCGCGCCGCACTCCACGTCAGGGTCGATGGCACCTGGGCCGCGAAGATCAGGCGCGATCCGGATGCGCAGGCGCCCGCCGGCGGCGTCAGCTCCACCGCGCGCGATCTCGCGCAATGGGTGCGCCTGCTGCTGGGCGACGGGGTCTATGCCGGCAAGACGCTGATTGCCGCCGATGCGCTGGACCAGACGCATGTGCCGCTGATGACGCGCGGCAAGAACCCGGTGTCCGGCGGCGAGTCCTTCTACGGCCTCGGCTGGAACGTCGAATTCGGCCGGCACGGTTTGAGCTGGGGCCATGCCGGCGCCTTCAGCGTCGGGGCGCGTACCCTGGTGACGATCTTCCCGAAGGAGAAACTTGGCATCGTCATCCTCGCCAACGCTTTTCCGACCGGCGTCCCCGAAGGGCTGTCCGACAGCTTCGCCGATCTCGCCTTCGACGGTTCGGTCGAGAAGGATTGGGTCAAGGCATGGGACGCGATCTATTCCGGCATGTTCGGTCCGGTGGTCGAGGCGGCCAAGGCCACCTTTGCCGTCCCGCCGTCGCCCTCGAGGCCGGCTCGACCGGCCAGCGCCTATGCCGGCCGCTACGCCAACGACTTCATCGGCGAAGCGGACGTGTCGAGTGCGGGAGACAGCCTTGTCCTCAAGGTCGGGCCGGCCGACGCCCGGTCCTATTCCCTGACGCATTTCGACAACGACCTGTTCCTGACCTACCCCGATGCCGAGATGCCGGACAGGCCGACGGGCGTCAGCTTTGCCGTCGGCCCCGACGGCAAGGCATCGGCGATCACCATCGGGTTTCTCGACGACAATCATCTCGGCACGCTGCGGAGGGTGGGCGACTAGATTGGCCGAGACAGGTCATCCTCGTCGGTGTGCCTGTTCACGCCGGGTCGCGAAGCAATCGCGGACTGTTGGTTCACCGTGTTGATGCACGTCGCAGCGGTAGCAAGCACCTTTGCGCTTGCCTTGAAGGCATTCTATTTTGCAGGGTGGTAGCGGCTCGTGGGCATAAAATGTCGGTACTGCCTTTCCTGAGAATTTACGCGCCGCTCAACGCGGTGCTGGCTGCGCCTGGGCTTCTGGCGGTGGCAGCGCTCACGATACCCGACATGTCCGGACGCAGCAGACTGGCCCTGGCTGCCGTGCTCGCTGTCATTTGGGGCGCCTATCTTCTGCAACTGGCTGGGACGCTGCTCAAGCGCCGGGCGGGAGACGTGCGGAACAGGACGCCCGAAATCGCCATCGATGTGCTCGCGGTCTTGGTTCCACTCGCCGCATTTCTGCTCGTCCGTACGCCCGACCGCAGCCTCTACTGTGCTGTTTGGCTGCTGAAACCCCTGCGCGACTCGACTTTCTTCCCGGTGCTGGGCAGGGTGCTGGCCAACGAAGCGCGCAATCTGATCGGCGTCACCACGCTCTTCGGCGTCGTTCTGTTCGGCGTCGCGCTCGCGGCCTATATCATCGAGCGCGACATCCAACCGGAAAAGTTCGGCAGCATCCCCCAGGCAATGTGGTGGGCGGTGGTTACGCTGTCCACCACCGGCTACGGCGACGAGATTCCGCAAAGCTTCGCCGGCCGCGTCCTTGCCGGGTTGGTCATGATGAGTGGCATCGGTATCTTCGCGCTCTGGGCCGGCATTCTTGCCACCGGCTTCTATCAGGAAGTCCGTCGCGAGGATTTCGTCCGCAATTGGCGATTGGTCGCCGCCGTGCCGTTGTTTCAGAAACTCGGCCCGGCCGTGCTGATCGAGATCGTGCGCGCGTTGAGACCGCGCACGGTGCCCGCGGGCGCCGTGATCTGCCGCATCGGCGAGCCTGGTGATCAGATGTTCTTCGTCGCGGAGGGGCGCGTCAGCGTCGCGACGCCGAGCCCGGTGGAGCTTGGCCCTGGCGCCTTCTTCGGCGAGATGGCGCTGATCAGCGGCGAACCGCGTATGGCAACCGTCAGCGCCGCAACGGCGGTCTCGCTCCTGTCGCTGCACTCGGCGGATTTCCAGATGCTGTGCAGCAGCAGCCCGGAGATCGCGGAGATCATCCGCAAGACCGCGCTCGAGCGGCGCGGCGCGGCACCGATGGCTTGACCGCAGCTGGTGTGCAGTCCCGGACTGTTTCATCGATCCTGAGTCCTCACGAAGAGGATGCGACGGGAAGGTTGCCAATTGCATGCCGATGCAGATCCTTGCTGCGACACGTAGTATTGGCTTCAACGTGGGAGCAGCAGGGAGGAGACCTTGACGCGAGGCGCGAAAAAGCATCGCAAATACGGCTGATTGGTTATGACGTATGTATTCTCGCAGATGTGGTATTGGCCGTCCGGGGATTCCTGGACGCGCTCGCGCGGAATGTTGAAGCCATGCGGCAGGTAGGTGTATCCGCCGTCGGTCCTTGACCGAACCGAGGACTGAGGTATGGCGCGGCAATCATGACCACCGCAACACTTGAATTTCGTCAGCGGGTCAATCTTGTCTTCGTACCAGTCATGCGCGTTGGCGCCCGTCGTGGCGGCGATGCATATTGCCGAGAAGATGAGCCGTCGCATGGCGTTCCTCACGCATTCGGCGGGCGCTGCTCGCTCGCGCGTCCATGTGCAGGTGACGCTTCACTGAAAATAGCATGCCCCCGCCGGTCGTCCACTCACGACGCCTGCCCGTAGCGGAGCAGTTTGAAGCAATCGCCGCTGCCCGACTTCGTCTGCGCCAGCAGCGGCTTCGATCGCTCGATCCATTCCTGCTGCGACCTTGCATCGGCCTCGATGGCCTCGACCGGGGCAAGGGCGACGAAGCCCTTGCCCTTGCTGAACAGCCAGCAGGCGCGGGCGAGAAATCGCCTGCTGCGCTGGCGCAGCAGGTCGGCATCGTAGAGGATGTCGAGCATCTCATGCTTGATCTTGCTCTCCTTGTCGGGATTGGCCACGGCAGCCTCGATCGCCTCGCCGCCGATAGCATCCTGCAGATCCTTGTAGTCCAGGGCGAGCTGGGTGGTGGCGTATTTGATCTCGTTCTCGTCGCGCACGATGTTGAACCAAAGCGTCGGATCGAGCTCGTTGACGACGAACGACGTCTCGAAGTCGCGCGACAGGTTCAGGATGTCGAAGTCGCGGACATCGACGTCGCGCTCGACGAGCTGGATCTTGGCGACCTGCTTGCCAAGCTCGGGTCCTTCGGCGCTGATCGCGGCGTTCTTGCCGCCGAGCTCGGGACTGACATAGGCGCCGCCTTCATCCAGCACCTCGTCGAATTCGCCAAGCGTTTCGACGACGGGCGCGCCACGCGCAAGGCGCGCCGCCAATTTTGCCATGACCTGCTGCAGTTCCGTCTCGCGTCTGCGCTGGTCCTGATAATTCTGCTGGAAGAAGAAGATGAACAGCGACACGCCGATGCCGATCAGGATCACGCCCAGCTGCGAAAAGATGTTGCGGTAATATTCCAGCAGCTTTTCACGATGGCGCACGTCGTCGCGCACGCTGTGCGCCACGCGCAGATTGACGATCAGCGACAGGATCAGCAGCCCGGCGCCAACCAGGATGAGGCCGCCGATGAGAAGGTAGCCATGGCCTGCGCTGAAATCCATTGGCTTGCCCCGAAAGCCCAGCCTGCGCAGATTAATACCATTTCGCTCAAATACCTATGGGCAGGGCAGCTTCGTCGCCCGACTTGTACCGCCTACGCCTGTTTGCGCCTGCCCGTTCGCTTCTTCGCGGGCGACCTGGCCGCGGGGCTGGCTGCCTCGACAGCTTGCATGGCAAGCCTGGCCTGCCTCAAGCGTTCGGTCTTTCGCTCGCGTTCGGCCGCTTCACCATCGATGATCTGGCGGGCCGCCCTGGTCGTGGCGTCCTGCTTCGTTTCGATGGCAGTCGGCTTCGGCTTGAATATTCCTTCGGGTACCGGCTGTTGTCGCATATGACGGTCTCCAATGATGAAAAGAAAAAAGGCCGGGCGAAACCCGGCCTCTCCTATGCGCCTCGATGATCGGTGCCAGTACATCCGTGGTCAACGACCAGAAGCGCAATCTCCTTACGCAGCCTGAAGGTTCTCCGCCGAACTCTTGCCGTTGCGGTTGTCCTTCACGATTTCGAAGCTGACCTTCTGTCCCTCGACGAGGGACCGCATGCCGGCGCGCTCGACGGCCGAGATGTGCACGAAAACATCGGGCTGGCCGTTGCCGACCTCGATGAAGCCAAAACCCTTGGTGGCATTGAAGAACTTCACGGTTCCAGTATTCACGACGATATCCTTTCAATCATCCATAGATAAACTGCTCGCCGCACAGCCTGCGCGGCAAACGATTTCAGATCGATTTTGAGAGGAAGATCGCCGAGAGCGCGGATTGCGCCAGAACAAGGTTCAACAAGCAAGATCGATACTTGCAACATAGAGCGTTGTGGGTCCGCGAACAAGGCGTAGTGTGAAAATAATTCTTTTTCTCAAAAAGATAGGCCGGTTTCGGTTTGGCTATTTTCATTCGCCTGGAGTGACTCGGCCACCATGGGCCAGGGGTCGGAGACACCAGCCAGGCTGTCAATCTACCCCAAGCTCGGAAGATGCCCGCAGGGCGGAGAGAGGCGCGAAGGATCGCGGCGATCGACCAACAGCAGCGACAGGCAGTTGACCCGGCCGGCCATACGCTCGATAGCTGCGCGCGAACCGCTACCGAGCAACTCCCCGATGACGACAGACGCCAAATTCAACGACATGAACGCAAGCGATCAGCGCGCCGCCGATCCCGCCTGGCAGGACGATGTCCGCGCCGGCGTGCGCCATGTGCGCGATCTCGCCGCGCTGCCGCTGTCGCCCGCCGAGC
The DNA here is from genome assembly GCF_003998955.1 of Mesorhizobium sp. M4B.F.Ca.ET.017.02.2.1. Taxonomy (NCBI): domain Bacteria; kingdom Pseudomonadati; phylum Pseudomonadota; class Alphaproteobacteria; order Hyphomicrobiales; family Phyllobacteriaceae; genus Mesorhizobium; species Mesorhizobium sp. M4B.F.Ca.ET.017.02.2.1. Next base: position 10,759 of record NZ_RZOF01000077.1, read on the forward strand.
GCGCGGCCGCGCAGGAAGCCGCGGTGAACCACAAGGTGCGCATCCCAAAACCCTATCTCGACCTGATCGACTGGAACGACCCAGGCGACCCGATCCGCGCGCAGGTGATCCCGTCGCCGGACGAACTGGTCGAGGCGGAAGGCGAGCTCGACGATCCGATCGCCGACCATGCCTACAGCCCGGTGCCGCGGCTGACGCATCGCCATGCCGACCGGGTGCTTTTGTTCCCGACCTATCAATGCGCGGTCTATTGCCGCTTCTGCTTCCGCAAGGAGTCGCTGACCGCGATCGGCCGCGGCTACACCCGAGAAGCGCTCGAAGAGGCGTTCGCCTACATTGCCGATCACCCTGAGATCCGCGAGGTGATCCTGACCGGCGGCGACCCGCTGTCGCTGCCCGACAAGGCGCTTGGCGAAATCCGCGCCCGCATCGAGGCGATCCCGCATGTGCGGCTGTTGCGCATCCACACCCGCGTGCCTGTCGCGCTGCCCTCGCGCATCACCGCCGGGCTGGTCGGGGCGCTGGACGGCAGGCTGATGGTGACGGTGGTGACGCACTTCAACCACCCGCGCGAGATCACCGACGCCACCGAAGCCGCTTGCCGCCGGCTTAGGCAGGCCGGCTTCGTGCTGCTCAACCAGAGCGTCCTGCTCAAAGGCGTCAACGACAGTGTCGAGGTGCTGGAGGAGCTCTGCCGCGAGCTGATGTACCGGCTCGGCGTCAAGCCCTACTACCTCCACCACGGTGACCTCGCGCGCGGCATGGCGCATCGCCGCACGACCATCGCCGAAGGCCAGGCGCTGGTGAGCGCGCTGCGAGCGCGCCTCTCCGGCATCTGCAACCCGACCTATGTCATCGACCTGCCCGAAGGCGGCGGCAAGGTGCCGCTGGGACCGAGCCACATCGAGGGGTGTGACGGGGAGACCTGGCGCATCCGCGGACACGATGGGAAGGCGACGGCGTACAGGGAGGTGGTGAGGGAGTAAGTTCGCTGGAAGCGCTTGCCTCTGGCTCCTCCGTTGGAACCAGCCTTACGGCTCCGCATTTTATGAGCGGGGGCTGAAGGAAGCGTGGCGTGAAACCTCTGTTGGGAATTCTGGGCGGCTTCGTGCTGACCCTCACGATCTTCGCCAGTGGACTGGCCTTCGCCACCTGGCTGCTGGCCGCCAAACCGGTAGGCGTGGTCGCGCCGAGCCAAAGCGTGGCCGAGCTCTGGACCAGAAACGCCGAGCGGGTCGGCGCGGCCAAGCAGGCTCTCGAGCGCGTTCCCGCCCGCCCGGTTCCGGCCGACCCCAAGCCCGCCGATGCCGCAAAGCCCGAGATCGGGCCCGAGGTGACCGCCTCGATCGAGCCGCCGGCGGACGACGGTCAAGCTCCTGGCGAGGCGCCGGCCGCAGCCGCGGAAGGCGCGGAGGCCACGATGGACTTGCCGGCCTCCCATGTCGAATGGTGCGAAAGCCGCTACCGCTCCTATCGCCTCGACGACAATAGCTACAGGTCCTACAGCGGCGAGCAGCGCCCCTGCATCTCGCCCTATCTCGATGCCGGCGCCGCCGACCAGGGTTACGTCAAGGTGCGGGACACTTCCATGAAGGCCGCCGCGATGGATGGCTTCGCCACCACCTACCAGGGCTGGCCGGGCGACGACACGTCGGGCGAGGGCGCGTCAGCCGGGGTTTCCGCCGACCATATCGACTATTGCTTCAGCCGCTACCGCTCCTACCGCCCGGAAGACAACAGCTACCAGCCCTACGACGGCGGCCCGCGCCAGCAGTGCGAGTAAGCGCCCCGCTAATCCAGCACCCTCTCGTCGATCTCGTCGATGCTTCTCGTCCCGGTCAGCGCCATGGTGACGGATAGCTCCTTGCGCAGGATCTCGATGGCCGTCGCCACACCGGCCTCGCCGCCGGCGCCGAGGCCGTAGATATAGGCCCGTCCGACCAGGCAGCCGCTGGCGCCGCGGGCGAGGGCCCGCATCACGTCCTGGCCCGAGCGCACGCCGCCATCGAACAGCACCTCGGTTTCTGAGCCGACCGCCTCGACGATCCGCGGCAGCTTGGAGATCGTCGACGGCGCGCCGTCCAACTGGCGGCCGCCATGGTTGGACACCACGATGGCGCTTGCGCCGGCCTTGCTGGCGGTGCGTGCGTCCTCGGCGTCGAGGATGCCCTTGATGATGAGCTTGCCCGGCCAGATGCTCCGGATCCATTCGACGTCGCTCCAGTTGAGCGTCGCGTCAAACTGGTGCGACACCCAGTCGGCCAGTTCCTTGACGCCCCGCTCGCCTTTCACATGGCCGGCGAGATTACCGAAGGTCCAGCGCCTGGCGCTGAGCATGCGCCAGGCCCAGCCCGGCCTCGCCGCCATGTCGAGGATGTTGCGCAGCTTCAGCGACGGCGGCACCGCAAGCCCGTTCCTGATGTCGGCGTGGCGTTGGCCCAGCACCTGCAGGTCGACGGTGAGCACCAGCGCGCCGCAGCGGGCGGCGATGGCGCGCTCGACCAGCGAGCGCACGAAGCCGCGATCCTTCATCACATAGAGCTGGAACCAGAATGGTTTTGCGACCGCCTCGGCGACGTCTTCGATCGAGCAGATCGACATCGTGCCGAGCGTATAAGGCACGCCGGCGGTCTGCGCGGCGCGGCAGGCGAGGATTTCGCCATCGGCCCACTGCATGCCGCCTAAGCCGATCGGCGCCAGCGCGATCGGCAGCGCGGCTTTTTCGCCCAACATCGTCGTCGCGGTGTCACGTTGCGCGACATCGACCAGCACCCGTTGGCGGAAGGTGAGCCGCTCGAGATCGGCGCGGTTGGCGCGCAGCGTCTGCTCGGAATAGGCGCCGGCCTCGACATAGTCGAAAAAGGCCTTTGGCACGCGCCGGCGGGCAGCCTGCCTGAGGTCCTCGATGCAGGTCATGCCCTTGAGCGGCGCCGCCGCGGGTGACGCCCTGGCCCGGTCGCGAACCACTGCTGCTTCACTCGATTGTTGGAGTTCGGGTACTGCGGTGATCAGCCTGTCCATCGTCGTCTCCCAACGAATATTAGCCACTGCTGATAGTGCGGGCCCATTGAATGCGCCGTCGCCGGCGATGTAAACTCACTAGCGAGTATACATTCGAGCGCTCCCAGCCCCGTGCCCCGATCGTCCGACCAGACCAGACCAGCGATACTGCAGGCGGCCTACAAGCTGTTTCGCCGCCGCGGGTTCTTCCGCGTCGGCATGGACGAGATCGCGGTCGCCGCCGGCGTCACCAAGAAGACGCTCTACTACCATTTCGACAGCAAGGACGCGCTGCTGACGGCGGTGCTCGCCTCGCAGCACGAGCGCGCCTTCGCCGAGTTCCAGACCTACGGCATCGACCTGTCGGGCGGCGCCGAGCAGCTGATCGACAAGCTGTTCAAGGGACTGGCCACATGGTCGGCCAAGCCGCGCTGGGCGGGATCTGGCTTCACTCGCCTCGCGATCGAGCTCGCCGACCTTAACGGCCATCCCGCGCGCTCTATGGCGCGCAAGCACAAGGCGCTGATGGAACGGCAGCTGGCGAGCCTGCTTGCCGAGGCGAAGGTGCCGTCGCCCGGCGAGCGGGCGCGAGAGCTGTTCCTGCTGGTCGAGGGCGCCATGGTGATGATCCTCGTACACGGCGACCGCGACTACTGCACGGCGGCAGCGGAGGCCGCGAAGCGGCTGGTGATGGGACAGCCGGCAGGTTCCTTGGCGATTGGCGAAATCGATGGAGCGTAATCTCCCCCTTGAGAGGGAGATAATCGGCAGACCAGAGGGGGGGGTGCCTCGCGCCGGCTTCCCAGAGCGCAACGCCCACCACCTCAGCCGGCGATAATCTTCCCCGGATTCATCACATTAGCCGGATCGATCATCTCCTTGATCGCCCTGGCCAGCGCCTGCTTGACCGGGTCGACGTGGCGCTCATAGGCGTCGCGCTTGTCGAGGCCGACGCCGTGCTCGGCCGAGAACGAGCCGCCGCTTGCCTGCAAGCCTTCATAGAGCACGTCCTCGATCGCCTCGTGCAGCGCGTGCGGGACCGGCCCGTCGGTGTTGATCGAGATGTGCAGATTGCCGTCGGCGAGATGGCCGAACACATAGGGCGCGTAAGTCGCGTCGATTGCCTTCAACCCGGCCTCGATGCGCGCCACATAGGCATCGAGCCCGCCCGCCGGCACCGACACGTCGAAGGAAGGCGGCAGATGGTGCATGCGCTCGATCATCTCGGTCTCCTCGCGCAGCCGCCAGATCGCCTCGGCCTGCGCGACCGAGCTGGCGATGAGCCCGTCGACGATGCCGGCTTCCTCCCAGATCGCCGCCAGCCCATCCTCCAGCGCTTCTCGCGCGGCCTCGACGCTGTCGGCGCCGAGCTCGAGCACCAGCAGGCAGGGGGCATCCAGCGGCAACTGGCCGGGCGCGAAGCCGAGCATGCGGTTCATGGCGGCCGCGAAACGCTGCCACAGGATCTCGGCGGCGTTGAGCCGCGTCTGGGTACGCTCCAGGAAATGCCGCACGATGCGCTGCGCGCTGGCCGCGTCCGGCACGCCGACCAGCGCCGTGGCGCTGGCGCCCGCCACCGGATCGAGCCGCAAGGCGACGCGGGTGACGATGCCGAGCATGCCTTCGGCGCCGATGAACAGGTGCTTAAGATCGTAACCGGCGCTGGTCTTCAGCACCCGCGTCAGGTCGGAAAATATGCTGCCGTCGGGCAGCACTGCTTCGAGGCCGAGCACGCGATGGCGCATCGTGCCGTTGCGAAAGGCCATGATGCCGCCGGCATTGGTGGAAACCATGCCGCCGATGGTGCAGGAGCCGCGCGCCGCAAGGTCAATGCCGGGATCGAGCGCATGCGCGGCCGCCGCCTCCTGCAGCACCGAGAGCGGCGTGCCGGCTCCGACGATGGCGACACGCGCGAACGGGTCGATCTCTTCCACCCTGTTCAGGCCGCCGAGGTCGCAGATGATCTGGCCTTCCACAGTCGCAGCGGCCCCCGTCAGGCCGGTGCGCCCGCCCTGGGCGACGAGGCTGAGGCCGCGCGCCGCGCAGAATTTGACCAGCGCCGCGACGCCTGTGGTGTCGACCGGCCGCACCAGCGCGGTGGCGCCGAAATTGCGGGCATCGAAGCCAGGATCGCGGGAGGCGAGCTCGGTGGAGTCCCAGACGGTGGCGTTGGGGCAGGCGGCGCGGAGGGAAGGCAGGAGGGACATGCAGGCTCCAGGGGTTTGGGCGCTCTGACGGCAAATGACCTCACATTCACAACCGCGCTGGGCTGTGATGCGCTGGCCGCTCACACTTGACCGGTGGCTTAGCCAAGTAGAATGCCGACGACAATCATCATCTGAGGCCGAGGCTAGCCCAAATGCCCTTTGAGATGGCGTGTCACAGGCGCTTCGACATAGCTGAAGATGAATACGGCGACGATGGTGACAAGCAGGGGTGTGGCCACCAGGACGAGGACATGAACGACGCGCGAGGTCGGGTCGAGCGACACGATCTTCTCGGACGCACCATTGACGAACTGGTGGCATAGATAGATGGCAAAGGTGCATCTGGCGACGAAATTGACCGACGCCGACCGCACGACATGGCCCGACCGCTCCAGGATCACCGTACCGAACAGCAGCAGCGCTGCCGGCAGGCCAAGCCCGACGAGCCGTGGCAGGTCCGCCCAGAACATCGGCCTCAGCACCACCGCCGCCATGCCGATGCCGAGCGCCAGCAGCGCCCATCCGACGGCGCGATCCTGCGCCGGCCAGCGCTGCTCGCCTCCAAGCGCCTTGTAGATCAGGACGCCGAAGGCGAAGTCGATCAGGATCGGATCGGTGTAGGCCGCAAGCGCCGGGTTCTCCGGCTGGAATATCCTGCCGAGCAGCACGAGCAGGACGACGAAGGCCGAGGCCAGGTAAGCGGCATTGCGACGGCTCACCGCCAGGCAGGCGGCCATGATCAGGCTGAACTGGACGATGATCACCAGCGTCCAGGTAGGATGCAGGATCGGATAAGGTCCATAGGGGATAAACAGCATCGACATCACCAGCTCGCGCACGGTCGGCGTGCCGTAGCCCGTCACCCAGTCCTTGGCGAAGAAGGCCGCCAGCGTAAACAGCCAGTAGAGCGGCAGGATGCGAATGGCCCGGTCGCGCAGATAGGCCGGCGCCGTCCTGCCCGGCCGACTGAGCACATGTGCCGAAAGGAACCCCGACACGACAAGGAACAGGTCGGTTCCGAAGCGCAGCATATCGACGATGGTCGACCCGGCGCCGATGGCGATGAAGACAGGCTCGAGATGGACGTAGACGATGCCATAGGCGGCTATGAGCCTGAGGATCTGGATATTGTTCCAGAACAGCTTTTCCCGCGACGCCGAAATCTGCCTGGTGGTGAGTTCGTATTCCTCGCCGATCCGTGACGAGACCCCCGCCACTCGATTGCTCGCCGTCCCCGGCAGCGGCGAGCCGGGCAGCCGGCCCCGGTCACCATGGAGGGCCGGATAAGCCCGCAGAAGAAGCATGAAGAGCATGCTTGCGGCCAGCGCCGCTAGCCCCAGGGTGACGAATGCGAACACAGCCCTCATCGGGTCAGTCCAGGGTCACGTGCTTTATGCAGCGGCACGTGTTGCTCCGCCGGGTTGCCACACCGTAGCCGGACTCTAGGCGTGTCGCGCCGGGAAAAGAACAGGCGCATAGGTATATACCCATATGCACCGCGCTACCGCTTTCGGATGCTGGATCATCCGGGCATCAACCGATGATTGCGTAGATTCCTGGGATCGTTCGGCCGCGCCGGGCGTTTGAGCAAAAGCTGAAATGGAGGAACCGACAATGGGTGACGATCGGCTGGAGAAGATCAGGCAGCGTGCCTATGAAATCTGGGAACGCGAGGGCCGTTTGTTCGGCAATCACGACCGGCACTGGAGCCAGGCCGAGGCGGAAATCGACCGCGAGGCGGCCTTGCCGCTGACGGCCGATGACGCCCTGCCGGAAACCCGCAAGATCGCCAGCACCGACATACTGACGGTCGAGGAACTGGCCATGCGCACCGGCATAACCGGCGACGAGGCGCAAGAACTGATCGACAGGCTGGGCAGCGACCGCGCCGCGATCGAGGCCGCCGCCCGCAGCCTCAAGGCGAGACGGCGGCTTTAAAGCAATTCCAGGAAAAGTGCGTGGCGGTTTTTCGTCCGGAATAGCGCTTGTCGAAAGCAATTCCAGGAAAATGCGCGGCGGTTTTCCGTCCTGCAACTCAGGAAAAATGAGCGACGGCCTTCCGCCCGCAACTACGCACGAACAAATAGCTTCGGCTTGCTGAGGAAACCGGGAACAGGGTGGCGTCGCTGTGCGTTGATCTCAGCAAGGAGATCAAAAATGTCTATGCCGAAAACGTCTGTGCACAAGGAAGACTACCGGACAAATCGGGCCGACTACCTGATCGCCAAGGCGCCGATCCCCAAAGCGGAGCCGAAACCGAAGAAGAGGTCGTCCCGGCTTGGTGAGCAGCGCCGGCTCTCGGAGGGCCCTTTGGAGACGGTGGCGAGACCGCAACCGCGCCGCTAGCCGCCTTTCGCCGGTGGCCGGCGGGGCCGCCTTGGCCCGTGCTGACCCCGTCCTCTGTTCTGTCGGAACTCTTGGTGCCTTCGCAGGTTCATCCTTCATAACCCCGAAGGAGACCACGCCATGGATCACACCAACCACGTAAGGCTCACCAATGCCGAGCTGACCCCGGCCATCCTCGAAGGCGCGACCATCTACGGCCCTGACGACGAGAAGATCGGCTCCGTCGACCACATGCATGGCAGCCAGGTCGTCATCGACGTCGGCGGCTTCCTTGGCATCGGCGCCAAACCCGTCGCGGTTCCCGCCATGCAGCTCGATTTCATGCGCGACGAAGACGGCGACGTCCACGCCGTCACCTTCTGGACGAAGGACCAGCTCGAGGACATGCCCGAGCACCAGGACTGAAAGAGGGGCCCGGCACGGCCGGGCCTTCCTCTTCGGGAGAAACACGATGATCCGAAAACTCAAATCCGGAAAGTACCGGCTCTATTCGCGCAAGAAGGACGAAAAGACCGGCCGCCGCCGTAACCTCGGCACCTTCGACAGCCGCGAGGCGGCCGAGAAGCACGAGCGGGAGGTGCAGTATTTCAAGCGGCATTGAGCGGGCAAGACCAGGAATTGGCAGGCATGCCGTCAACCTCGATACGCAAGACGGATTACGATCCGGAACGCCGCATCCTCTCGGTATGGTTCGTGGCAAGCGGCAAGCACTATGAGTTTCAGGGTGTTCCGCCGGAGACGTTCGCGGCATTCCGGTCCGCCTTCGCCAAGGGCCGGTATTTCAACGACCACATCCGCAATCGCTTCAGCCACCGTCTCGTGCCCGGCGGCAACGCCGATCCCGAATGACCGCGGCTCCGGCTTCAGTCCGGTTTGTCGTTACGCGCCACCGGGGGACGGGGCGGTTCGTATCCCGTCACCAGCTTCACCTGGTCCAGATCGACCGTCACGACCGGCCGCAGGTTCACCGTCACCTTGCCGGCCTGCTCATCGATGCGCGTGACTTCCCCTATCAGCTCGATGTTCTGGCCGTTCCCTGCCGTGCGGTCGGCTATCGAATGCGGATGCCCATAGGTCGGAATGCTGACGCTTACTCGTTCCTCGTCGATCCGCCGCAGTACGGTGGCATGGATGGCAACCTCGTCGCCGACGCCAACGCCTCTCGCGGGTCGCCTGGTTGTCATGCGTCGATGTCCAGCCGCTCATGTTGGACTGGCTGATGCCAGATCACCTGGCGCAGGTCGCGCATGTCGACCGGCTGGGGGCATCCGAGGCAAAGATAGAAATGACAGGCCGGATATCCGTCCGGAGGATTTCCGCGCCGGGTGCCGGCGTTGGGCGGCCCGAGATCGGAAAGATTCGTCATCCGCGCAGCTTCCTGGCCTCCCGCGCCAGCCTTTTCCGGTCATTGCCGTGCTCGCGTATCAGCGCGCGGACCTCGTCAGGCGTGATGCGGTTCTGCTTGGCGAAATATCTGACCTCGTACTCCTCGTCGGCTGAGACGCGACTCTGGTCGCGGAAGCCGCGGTTGCTTTTGTCGTCGGCCATTGGTTTCTCCCGAGATATCGTTGCTGCGCTCTGGCTAATATAAGCCGGCACCCCGGACTCCGGTTCCATGCGCGGGCCGGTGGTGGCCGGCCAGGCACCCCTTGAGCGGCGGAGCCGTGATCTCCCGCAACAGAACTGGCGACGGCGCGCGACGCACTCTGCAAGCCATCGGCGACAACATAATGGGCATCACCTTGCGGGCCGGGCTTCAGCCCTGTTTGTCGTAGCCGGCGGTAACCTCGCCCTTGTGTGCGGCGAAGGCTTCAAGCACCTCGGTCTTCTCGGCCTTCGGAACCTTGAAGTGATCGAGCGTCCGCCCGAGTTCGGCCGCGACCTCATCGAACTCCGCCGGCGAGATCCGCAGGTCGCGATGGGCTTCCTCGAGGCCGATCGGCGTCGTGCCGGGCTTGGTGGCCACGAACTTGAGCGGGCCGCCGGAAACGTCGCAGACCCACAGCGTGCGCATGAATTTGAGGCCGGGCAGCCGTTCGAGGTTCTTGGTGTGCCATTTCCGCAGCTGCGCATTCTTGGATTTCTGGCCGACGATCGGGTTCTTCA
>NZ_RZOF01000078.1:0-20059 GCF_003998955.1 Mesorhizobium sp. M4B.F.Ca.ET.017.02.2.1
GGAACCAAGATTAACCCGCTCAAGTCCGGGATACGGTTCATCTCGGCCATTATCGGTCCCGACCTTCGCGGCGGCAGCGCCGATGCCCCGCCGCAACGGGCTAGCTGCGGATGGATCGCGATTCTGTGCCTGACGGTCGCCACGGCTCTGCTCCTGGTCGTGGCCGGGCACGGAGCCGGGCGCCGGGGTTATGAGATGGCGCCGCTGCTCTTCTGCTCCGGTGTCATCCTCCTGGTCGTTCCGACCAGCCTCCGCATCGCCTGGCCGACGACAGCCCGGGGCGAGCGTCTGTGCCTCCTGTTCCTGCTTAGCGAAGCCTTGTTCTACTGCAAGAAGGTCTATTCCCCGACGAGCTTCAGCGGTTACGACGAGTACCTGCACTGGATCGCAACCCAGGATCTGATCACGGCCCGCCGTCTGTTCCTGTCCAATCCGCTTTTCCCGATTGGGCCAACGTATCCCGCCCTGGAGATCCTGACGACGGCGATCGTCGATCTGACGGGACTGTCCTTGGTTGTGGCGGGGACGCTCTTGCTTGTCATCCTCAAGGGCACGTTCATCGGTGCCCTGTTTCTGTTCCTCGAAAGCATCACCGGATCGCCGCGTATCTCGGCAATCGCCTGTCTGGTCTATATGGGCTGCTCAACCTTCTTCCTGTTCGACTCAAGTTTCTCCTACCAGAGCCTCGGCATCGTGCTTTGCGTGCTGACGTTTGCGGTCGAAGCAGCCCCTAATAATCTCGTCGGGCTATCGAGGCTGAAGTCGCTCGGGCTGGTTGGCTTGCTGTTGGCAAGCCTCGCGGTCACGCATCACCTCTCGGCCGCCTTCGCCGCCATCTATTTTGGAGCGCTGGCGGGCCTCGAGGCTTTGCGCCGGCACGACCCCCTGCGGTTCGAGGCCAGGATCGTCGTGAGCTTCACGGCGATCCTGGCCATCGCTCTGCCGTTCCTGTGGATGCAGTGGCGTGGCATCCCTCTCGCAGCCTATCTCGGCCCGGTTATCGGGGCCGGCCTCAACGCATTGCTCGCGAAGATCCTGGGCGCGGCCAGCCCAATGTCGGAACACCTCGGAGCGCCGGATAAGGCCCTCTACTTGCGGCTGACTACCTTGACGGCACTCCTGCTGTTGGCACTCGGCCTGGCAACGGGCTTCTTCCGGTCGTTGGCCATGGCGGCTCCGAGTGGTGGGCGGTCGGATTGGCGTCCGATTCAGGAGATTTTCCAACGCCGCTGGCGCGACAGTCGGCTCGTGCTCCTCACCTTGCTGGCCTTCGGGCTCCCCGTCTCAGTCGCCTTCCGACTGACCTCCGCCGGATGGGAAATCGGCAACCGCATGGCAACGTTCGTGTTCATCGGCGTCGGGCTGGTCGTCGCGGTGAGCATTGTCCACTTCTGGCAAGGCCGCACACCGCGCGGGTGGCGCCGCATCGCGCCGGCCCTCGCTGTAGCGGTTATCGTCCTGGGCGGCGTCGCAAGCGCTGCGATCAATCCGATCCATGGGCGCTACAGGGTGGCGGCAGATCAGGAATCAATCGAGCCTATGGGGATCGAAACGGCACGCTGGGTTAGGGAATGGCTCGGTGCCGGCAACCGCTTCACATCCGACCGCATCAACCGCCTTCTCCTTGCGGCCTACGGCCGGCAGGACGTCAGGGTCAGGATCAAAACGGGCGTCGATGCCGCGCGCATATTCGAGGCCGAGAATTTGGGGGCCGACGAGTTTTGGGCCTTGGCGGGGAGCGACATCGATTTCCTGCTGGTGGACCTGCGCCTGACCACGGCTCCGCCGGTGCTCGGCTCTAACTTTCAGCCGTGGCAACGGCACCAGGAAAAGCCGCTCTCGGGTGCAGCGCTGCTCAAGTTCAATCATATCCAGGGCGTCGCCCGCATCTACGACAACGGCTGGATCATGATCTATGACGTGAGGGGATTGCATGGGAATCCCTAGCAAGCGGGACCTTTGGGTCGCCTTTCTGTGGGCAGCAGCGACGGTGGCGGCCGTAGCGCTCAGCGACAATGTGTTCCTGCGTACCCTCCTGGGCGCGCCCATGGTGTTCCTCGTCTCGGGCCACTCGATTCTGCGGGCCATTGGCGTCCGGACCACCTCAGTGTTGCAACACCTCGCTTACGCGGTCGGGGCAAGCTTCGCCGCCGGCATCGCCGGGGGGTTTGCCCTCAACGCCGCAGACTACCTTACGCCGCTCGGCTGGGCGGCGTGGCTCTGGGCCGTGACAGCCGCCGCGGCACTGGTGGCCGCCATCCGCCGCGACACTCCCGACCTGCCAGCTTGGCCGGCTCGCACGCGGTTCCGGCTTTGGCAGGGGGCCGCGATCCTGTTGGCAATGTTTGTGGCAACCGGAGCCTATGCGCTGGCCGTCAGCGACGAAGCGGCCTACCGGGAATTCAAATACACCGAGTTCTGGTTGTTGCCGTCGATCAGTGGCGAGTCCGGCCGGATCACCGTCGGCATCAGGAGCGCCGAGACACAACCTCAAAACTTCGACGTCGAAATCACTCTTGATGGGCAACCGTTGGCGGTTCTCCGATCGATCGCCATCGCGCCGGGCGACACCTGGACGCGAGAAGTCCCGGTGCCGGCCCTGGCGACTCGCCAGACCGCCGAAGCCCGGCTCTATCGACCGGGAGACAACCGACTCTATCGCAGCGTTTCGACGCTGGTGCCGCGCATCTGAAACGAGGCTCGATCATGCGCATCCTGCTGCTATCGCAGTTCTATCCTCCGGTGATCGGCGGAGAGGAGCGGCACGTCCGCAATCTGGGCGCAGCGCTGGCGCGGCGGGGCCATCAGGTCAGCGTCGGGACCTTGATGCATCCTGGATCGCCCGAAACCGAACAGGACGGCGAGGTACGCGTCCATCGCCTGTGCGGCACGCTCCAGCGTCTGTCGGGCCTCCACGCCGATCCCGATCGCCGCCACGCACCGCCCTTCCCGGATCCCCATCTGGTGCTTGCCCTGCAGCGGCTGGTCGCCCGGGAGCAGCCGGACATCGTTCACGCCCATAACTGGATCTACGCGTCCTTCCTGCCGCTCAAAGGTCTGAGCGGGGCACGCCTCGTGGTTACGCTCCACGATTACGGCCTTGTCTGCGCCAAAAAGAATTTCATGCACTTAGGCGCCCATCTCTGCAGCGGCCCGGCGACGGCAAAGTGCCTGCCCTGTGCCACACGGCATTACGGAGCGGTGAAGGCAACCGCGACCACCTTGGGCAACTGGGCGACGAGCTTTGCCGCTCGGCGCGTGGTGGACCGCTTCATCGCGGTGAGCCACGCGGTCGCCGGTCACACCGGACTCACCCAAGGCCGCACCCCCTACGACGTCATCCCCAACTTCGTGCCCGACGATGTCGAAGTGCTCGGCCCGGAAGATGCCTGCCTGCAGGGGCTTCCCGAGGATGGATTCATCCTGTTCGTCGGCGACCTGACACGCCTCAAGGGCATTGAAGTTCTCCTGCAAGCCTATGCCAGCCTGAAGCGGGCGCCGCAACTGGTGCTGGTCGGGCGCCGGGTCGCCGATACGCCAACCGAATTTCCGCCGAACGTTCGAATATTCAACATGTGGCCGCATTCCGCCATCATGCATGCATGGCGGCGCTCACTGTTCGGCGTGCTGCCGTCGGTGGGGCCAGAAGCCTGCGCGACAGTGATCATGGAAGCGATGGCGTCCGGAAAGGCAGTTGTTGCAACCGACATCGGCGGCATGCCGGATATCGTCGATCATGGCGAAACAGGCCTTCTCGTGCCGAGCGGCGACGCGCACGCCCTCGCCAGCGCGATGCAGACACTTCTCGATGACCGCGCCTTGCTCGCCCGCCTGGAGGCGACAGGCCTCGCCAGGATCGAGCGCCTCAAGGCCGGAGCGGTCGTGACCCGTATCGAGCAGGTGTACCGGGACGTCCTGCGCCCAGCCCCCGGAAGGTCCGCGGTGCCGGCACAGCAAGGTTCGGGATAGCAATGATGTCGGTAGACCAATCCGGGGCGGCCATTGCTCGCGTGCGCCGAGAGCTTCGAAAGAGCGCCGCGTTCGTGATGAATTCCGGCGCCATGGCAACCGGAACGGTTGCAGCGGCCGGTCTCGGATTCGTCTATTGGTGGCTCGCGGCGCGGCTGTTTCCACCGGAGGTGATCGGCAACACCTCTGCTCTACTGTCCGTGATGGGACTTATCGGCACGCTGGGGGAGGCGGGGCTCGGAACGATGCTGGTGGGCGAGATCGTCCGGAATCCCGGCAGGGAGCGCGGCCTGGTGGCCGCAGCACTGTGCTTCGGGGTGGCGCTGGGGGTCGGGCTGGCCTTCTTGTTCGTCTTCGGGCACGCGTATTTCAGCAGCTCTACCGAGCTGATCGGCGGCTGGTTCGTGGGCGTTGCGTTCGTCCTCGGCTGCGGTCTGACCGTTTTCGCCATCTTGGCCGACCAGGCGTTCCTGGGCAACCTGCGCGCCACCGGCAGGATGATCCGGCAAGTGCTTTTCTGCACGTTGAAGCTGATGTTCATCGCCACCGCCGCGATTGGCGGCTACACCTCCCATACCGCGCTTATTCTGAGCTGGGTGGCCGGACTTCTGGCGTCCATCATCGGCGTGGACCTGTTGACCCGGGGCGGTGCGCGTCGCCTCGTTGGGCCTCCCGATTTCCAGCTGCTCCGCACGCTGCGGGGCAAGGTCTTCGACCACTACGTGCTCGACGTGGCCTTGCAGGCTCCCGGCATCATCATGCCCTACGTCGTGCTCGTTCTCCTGTCTCCGGCCATCAATGCCGCTTTCGTATCCCTATGGATGCTGGTCACCATCGCCTCGTTGATTCCCGCGGCCATGGCCACGGTCCTGTTCCCCGTGGTGAGAGCGAGCCCGAAACAATCCAGACACGACATCCTTCTATCGGTGATGGCGTCATTGCTCTTTTCGCTGGTCTGCGCCGTTTTCATCTTCACCTATTCACAGAAGATCCTTGCGGTCTTCAATCCGGCCTATGCTGAGATCGCCGGTTCGAGCCTGCGCTTCCTTGGCTTCAGCCTGCTGGGAACAACGCTTAAATTTCATGCCTGCACGCTGGCGCGGTTGGGCGACAGGATGCGCAAGGCATCTCGCTGGTTCGCGCTTGGCGGATTGCTGGAGCTGGGCTTGGTGATAGCTGGAGCGAGGCTCGGTGGACTTGAAGGCCTGGTCCTGGGCTGGACGCTCGCCACCAGCATCGAGGGCGTGTGCGCGGCCCTGACTTTGGCCTTCGCAATAAAATTTGATTCTGCCGCAGGCCCCGTGCACGAAGAGTCGCCCCCGTCGCCGCTCCAGACTTGAAAGACGGGATCGCGTTGTCAGGACCCGCTTGAGATGCTCGAACGCGCAAGCCTGAGCGCCGCGGCCGAAGCCTCAATTGCCGAAAGTGATGTCATGACGCTGCCGGCTGGATGGCGTCAAGTCGGTGCGCGCCGCGCTTGAGGATTTCTATGCCAAGGCGCTGCCGAGGCGGCCATGGAAGTCGCGATGAAATTCTCGGACGCTGATGCGCGATTCCTCCGTCACTCAGAAGTACGATGAAGGGGAAGAAACAGCACATCGGCAGATTTGGTTCCGGTTGTTCTGGCCTCAATCTCGGATTGGCTTGCCTTTCGGCGCCCGGTCCGGGTCAGCCAGTATGCCTCGTATCCGTTATCCGACAAGAGGCGCAGGACTACCAAAACCGACGCCCCGAACTTGTTCAATCCCTGGTCGGAAAGTTCGACGAACAGGGCCGGCCGGGCGAACCTCAGGATCTCGATCATGCCCTGAAGCGCCAGCAGTTCGGCGCCCTGCACATCGATTTTCACGAGCGCCGGGCGCCGGGGTCCCTTGTCCGCGAGCAGCCCGTCGAGCGTCACGGCGGTGACCGGCACGCCGGTGCCGTTCCGGGAAAGCTTGTGGTCGGACGGGTAAAGCGGGTTGATTTCGAGAAAGGTCGTGCCGGGCTCAGCGGCGGCGACCACCCTCAGCGCCTCAACGCGGCCAAGGAAACCCGCGCGCTCGAGCGCGGAAATCAGGCCGCTGTAATTCTGATCCTCCGGCTCGATGGCGATCACTTTTCCGCCATCGCCGACCCATTCAGCAAAACGGAGCGTGAAGAAGCCGACATTGGCGCCGACATCGATGACCAGCGATCCGCCTGGCACGAATTCCCTGAGCTGATCGATCGGGCCTGCTTCAAAATACCTTTTGTAGAGGGGATAAAGCGCAAGATAGGCGCGGTGGAAAATCGGAAGACCCTGCAGGCCGAGCTTGGCGGTCAGCACATACAGCTTGATAGCCGAATCTCTTAGTAAAGCTATGAGCATTCAGGAACCATCCAATGACACCGATGCAGGATTTGTTGGCTGTGGCTTGTCGAGGGGCCCGCTCGGAGAGAGGGGGCCCGCTCGGACGGCGGCATCGCAACGATCATCGTTCAGTTCTGCAAACTTTATCACTCGATCAAGGTCTGATCGCGGGGATAAAGAGGTACCACCCGAGGATCAGCATCGACACGCCGCCCCAAGACCACCTGGCTGGATAATGCCGCCACCGCCACAAGCAGGAGGTTTCCCAACTACAAACATCATCAGGAGCATTTCCTCCCATCACCGGCTGGCGTGGCACAGCTCGGAAAACCATTGCTTGGTCCCGGCGAACAGCTTCGCTGAGTGCGCTTCCGAGCGGAGCCCAGTGACCAAAAAAACGCGGTCTGGTTCGCCCGCAAATGAGGCATGTGGCGACATTCAACGGCGACCGACGGACGGACCGCTACGTTTATGGCTTCCTCACAACGGCGCCGAACGAGCCGTTTCATCCCAAGGCTATGCCGTGATCACACCGCGGATGAGGAGTGCGACGCTTGGATGTGCCGTGCGACATGGGATGAGGCGAAGGCGTTGCAGCGGTCGGATAATGCGCGGCGAAGACCAAGAGGGTAGGGCAGTAGCGTTAAAGCGACTGATACCTCTATAACCTCGTGCCCTATGGTCGCATCGAGGCCCACCTGCCGCGCCGCAATATAGTCGGGGTATCCTCTCATTGTCGACTATCCAGTCCTTGTCGTTTCGCTTTAAGATTGGCTGTGACATCGATGAGCGGTGGCGACCATTGCAATCGCATCTTGGTCAAGCCCTCGTTACGAGAGGGCAATATGAAGAGTATATCGAAGTACATTTCTGTCACAACGCTCATGATCGTCTCGTGCGACACCAGTGGTGGAGGCGGTGGGTCGTCGCTGCCACCGCCAACTGGGTACACTACCAGTCAGCTGATATTCGAGGACACCTTCGCCGGGCATTCGCTCGACTCCACGAAGTGGATACCGGCGATCGCGGACCAGAACGGTATCTGGCAGCAGAGCGTGCCATCGCCGTACTCCGCGATGAACGCTGGTGGGTTCGACGCCGAGTACTTCGACCCGGCTCAGATCAGCACTGGCCCATCAGGCTTGAAGATCGTTGCGACGAGAAGCAACCGGTTCGCCGGGTACGCGTGGAAGTCCGGCGCTATCTGCACGCACGGCAAGTTTTCGTTTGCCGGTGGCTACGCCCAGATACGCATGAAGCAACCGGACGTCAGCACTGGCGGATGGCCAGGCTTCTGGCATCTCGAGGGCGGGGCCGAGATCGACACGCAGGAGGGCGGGTTCCTCCACGGCTCCGGGTCGGCCAACGGAGTGCTGGCAAAGTCGGCCAACCGAGTGCTGGCAAACGCTTTGTTGGCTGCCACCAACGAGCAGCGGTTCTTCGATGCTGGTGTGGACCTGTCGGCCGACTACCACGTCTGGGGCATGGAGTACAAACCGGGCGTGTCGATCAAGTTCTTTTTCGATGGTGTGCTCAAGCGAACCGTCACTACGAACGTGCCGACCGGTGCCATGACCCTGCTCATCAGTCTGAGTATTGCCAACAGCAGCGCGTCTGGCTGGCACACGGCCTACGACAGTTCGACCCCGGCAACGCTCGAACTGGAGGTGACCGACGTTCAGGTCTACCGCCTGAGCATGAACTGACAGCATTGTGGGGTGACGACACGAAAGTGAGCGTTACGCACCGCACGATAGAACGGAGCAGGAAACTAAGAGGCGAGCAGCGAGACGGGCCGGCGCAGCGGCCGCAAGCCGTCGGTGGGCGCCGGATCGGCGCCCCAGGCGTGACGTCGTAGTCCGCTCCTGGCGGGGCCTGCATCGACAGGCGCTCATGACAATGACCGCTTATCCTTTCCTCCAGCGCCGCCTGAGTGCGGGTGGGGGAAAAAAGAACAGCCGAAAGACCCCATCAGCCAACCCTACCCGCCGTTCCGAAGAGCCCTTAACGCGGCCATCTTACAATCAACGCCAGGGAGCGATGTCCTCACTGCCGCATTGGGCTCACGACAACGATGCGACCACCTCCAGCATTACCTCCGTGGCGCCGCCGCTGATGGATATGGCGCGGGCGTCACGCGCCATGCGCTCGATCGGGCTCTCGCGCATGAGGCCCATGGCGCCGTGGAACTGCACGCAGGTGTACATGACCTCGTTGACGAGTTCGCCGCAGATGGCCTTCACCATCGAGACCTCGCGCAGGCAATCTTCGTCCGCCGCCATGCGCCAAGCGGTGGCATAGAGAAACTGGCGGCTCGCCTCTACTTTCGCAGACAGCATCGCGAGGCGTTCACGGATCGCCTGCATGTCCCATAGCACGCCCCCGAATGCGCGGCGCGCTTTTACCCAGGCGAGGGTCATATCGATCGCCGCATCGGCCGCTCCTATCGCCATGCCGCCGAGGACAAGGCGCTCGTTCTGGAGGTTGCTGATGATGGAGTAGAAGCCCTGTCCCTCCGCGCCAAGCACGTTCTCGGCGGGGACAAGGCAACCGTCGAAGACGAGCTCGGCAGTGTCGGATGAGCGCCAGCCGTGCTTGTCCATCTCGCGGGCAACGCTAAAGCCAGGCGTGCCCTTCTCGACGAGGAACATCGTGATCCCGTGCATTCCCGCCGAGGGATCGGTCTTGGCGGCGACGCAGTAGAGATCCGCGTGGACGCCGTTCGTGATGTAGAGCTTCGTGCCGTCGAGGACGTAAAAGTCCCCCTCTCGGCGGGCACGCGTGCGGATTTCCTTCACATCCGAGCCCGCATCTGGCTCAGTGATGGCGAGCGCGGTGATCACCTCGCCGCTGACAATGCCTGGCATCCAGCGGGTCCGCTGGGCTTTGGTCCCATCGCGAAAGACATGCACGGAAGCCATGTCGGTATGGACCAGTGTCGCGTCGGCGAAGCCGCCATAGGTCGAGCGCCCGAGTTCCTCGGCGAAGATCGTCGATGCGACCGCGTCCATCTCCGCACCACCGTACTCGGCCGGGTAGCGGATGCCGAGGAAGCCGAGTTCGCCCATGCGTCGCAGGATCGGACGGGGAATGAACCCGTCTTCCTCCCAGCGATCTGCAACGGGTTTGATCTCCTCCTCGACGAACCGGCGCACCTGGTCACGTAAGAGTTCGTACTCCCCCGCCGCCCAAGGCAGGCCCGGCCCGCGCCCCGGTTCCCATCCTTTGTCCATCGTCTTCATCCGCTCTGCCATGCCAGCGCAAGAACTTCCGTGGGATTGGTCCCCCAGCCATTCGGAGGCCTTGCGGCAAGCTAGAATTCGATTTCCTCTCTCGGTCCTTCCGAGACTAAAGGGGCTCTCGACTCGGCCACCCAATGCATTCCGTCGATCACTTCCGCCAGTCCGGTCACGGTCGGGCGCTCGAAGAGGTTGCGAAGCTGCACGTCGACGCCGAAGGTCTCTCGCATGCGCGCCACCGCCCGCATCACCAGGAGCGAGTGCACGCCCAGGCCGAAGAAGTTGTCGTCACGGCCGATCGACTCGACCTTCAGAAGATCGCACCACAGCGCGGCCAGCCTCTTTTCGGTCTCCGTCGAGGGGGCAGCGAAATCTTGTGCAGGCTGGATGTTTTTCGCCGTCGGCTCGGGAAGCGCCGAGCGGTCGATCTTGCCGTTGGATGTGAGCGGCATCCGTTCGAGGCGAACATAGTGCGTCGGAATCATGGACTCCAGGAGTTGCTCGGCGAGGTGGGCGCGCAGCTCCGCCACCGTCAGGGGTTTCGACGATACATAGTAGGCCACAAGCCGTGCGATGCCGTATGTCGCTGGTGTCACCACCGTGGCGGCGATGGCAGCGACAGCGCATTCCTGGACGTGCGGGTGCTTCAGAAGTCGAGCTTCAATCTCGCCCAGTTCGACACGCGCTCCACCAACCTTCACCTGATGATCGGCGCGGCCGAGAAAGTCCAGGCGCCCTTCCGAATTCCAGCGGGCGAGATCGCCCGTCTTGTACAGCCGCAGCCTCGAAAACCCATCTTGGGGATCGGCGACCGTGAGGAAACGTTCGTCGGTGAGGTCGGGGCGATTGAAATAACCTCTTGCGAGACCGTCGCCGGCGATGAACATCTCGCCGATAATGCCGGAGGCGGTGGGCTGATGTGCGTTGTCGAGGACATAGATGCCTGCATTGGCGGCCGGGACGCCGATCGGCACCGATGCGGAATGATCCCGGTCGATGTCGAAACGGTGGATCATGCAGCCCACAGTGGCTTCGGTTGGTCCGTACTCGTTGTAGATCTCGACAGGACCGGGGATGGCCTTCGTGATAGAGCGAGCCAATTCGGTCTTGAAGTCCTCGCCACCCACGATGAACTTGCGCAGCCTTGTGGTCTCGAGATTGCGGTCGCGGACCATCGCGAGGTGCGCCGGCGTCAGCTTCATGATGTCGACGGCATTGTCGTCGATGACCTTGAGCACGACCATGCTCTGGATTCCGGGATCACCCAGATAGACCACGATTCGGCCGCCGGTGATGAGTGGCGTGAAGAGCGTTGTGACGGTCAGGTCGAAGGCCAGGGATGAGAAAAGGGGCCATGCGAGACGTTCACCGGAACTGTACACCCGAGCGGCCCACCAGATATAGTTCACCAGGTTCCGGTGCTCGATCACGACGCCCTTAGGCGTGCCGGTCGAGCCGGAGGTGAAGATGATATAGGCGGCGCCGTCCGGAGTGGCCGCGGACGGCCGGGCCGAGTCCGGCTGATTCAAAATCGATCCGAAATCGGCGTCGAGCACGAAAATGTCGGCAAGGTTCGGGGAAATGACCGACTGCAGGCGCGTCTGAGTGATCGCCACCGGCGCCCGCCCGTCGGTCCCGTCGGCAATGTCCTTCAGGATTGTCGCGAGACGCCCCTTCGGTGTTGCCGCGTCCACCGGCACATAGGCTGCGCCTGACTTCAAGACGCCTAAGATCGCGACGACGACTTCAATGGAGTGCTCCATGAACACAACGGCAATCCGACCCGGTCCCACGCCGATCGAGCTCAGATGCGTGGCCATCTGGTCAGATCGTTCGTCGAGTTGCCGGTACGTCAGCGTTGCGTCGCCGAAGCGGATCGCTTCAGCGTCAGGACTGCGCGTCGCCTGGTCGCGGAAGAGATCAATGATCGTCCTGTCCGACGGGTAAGGCGCTGCCCTGGCGTTGTACTCGACAACCAGCGCCCGACGATCGGGACCTTTCAACAAGGGGCGCGCAACGCCCTCCGCCGCGATAGGTAGGACTTCATTCATGAGATACGCTCCCCATTGCAGAAATCAAAAATCAATCACGTCAATCGCTCAGCCTTTCGGGTTGCCTTGCGATAAAGCTCTGCGATGGCAGATGCGTCCGGCTCCTCCAGCATATGGCTATCGTTGCAGTCGTCGGGCCCGAAATAAAACTCGGCTTGGGGCATCACTCGAAGCCATTGGCGCGGTGCCGCACCCGATCGCATCCAGGCCTTGTTTGGAAGGAATATGCATACTCGACCCGAATACGGGGTGGGGATGTACCGCCGCAAAGCCGTGATCGCCGTGGATTTGAGTCGAGCTCTGCTCGCTAGCACCGGATCTGACGTGACAGGCTCTTTGCTTTTGCGGACGGGGAGCACTAGGGCGCCGACGCGCCCGCCAAGGTTCCGGAGACGCCTGCCGAAATACCGGAGACGAGCGCCGAATGTCGGCAGCTTTGCTATCTCTCGCAGGGACGAATCGGCGGTGCGACTGGCAAAGAAATACAGCTGATGCAGCAATTGCTTAAAGATGATGGGATGAAGGGGGCCAAAGAGCGCCATGCACGGGACCTCCGCTCCGCGTTGATGCAGGATTTTCGCCAGCTCGAGAGCGGTTGCGGCGCCGGAGCAGTAGCCGGCGATGATGTACGGACCGGTGGGCTGATATGCGACGATCTGGCGGGCGAAATACTCGGCGATATCTTCGACGCGTTCCATCGGTTCGCTCTGCCCGTCGAAGCCAGACGGTTGGAGTGCGTAGAACGGTTGATCGCCACCCAGGTGCTTCGACAGGTCCGAGAATGAGAAGGGCGCCCCGATATGCCCGGGCACGGCATAAATGGGTGTGCGTGTTCCGCGAGACTGCAGGGGAATGATTGCTGGCTGTTGCCGGGCTGCCGCAGTGGCCATGTTCAGAAACGCGATGATTTCGCCCTTCCGGTCACGCAACTGGTCGGAAGACTCGGCAGTCAGTGCGCCAGCTGGCGCGTTGCACCGCAGCCGGTCGCCCTCTACCCAGACCTTGATGTCCTTGACCGCGAGGTCTGCGAGAAGCTCTGGGATCTGCATCACGTCCGCCGACATAGGGCCTCTCGAGTTGGTTGACCTCCTCGCTCATCCGCATTGCATCGTAAGTGAATGATGGCATCGCGGGCACTTCAATTTCGGACTACCAATTCTGGACTACTACCGTCCCCACGTAGCCAGGTTTCGGCACGAAGCTATGGACAGCCCAATCCCTTTCAACCCAGGAAAGGGGCTGTCCTAAGCCGCACCCCAGAGCCTTGGAGATAGCCTCCAGCCGGGTCCAGCGCCGGAGGAAGCCTTCCAACCGGTCTTCCGGACCGAGGGCGGTGTAGGACCCATACTCGGAGGCGGAGAAGCAGAGCGCTGCGATCTCGTCCGCTTCGGGCACGGGGAGAACGGCCTCGATGTCCACCCCGATATCCTGCCTGGTCGAGAGGGCGACGACCGCGAGATCTCCGGATCGTGAGACGCTGAAGCGCAGATCGCGAGCAGGCATGCGGTGCGAGAGGTGTGGCTTGCCTTGGCGTCCATATTCCAGTTCGACGTCGGACGGCGCGATTCCCAGCCTGGAAGCGAGGATCCGGCGCAGCTGCCCACGGGTCGCGACAAAGCGGCGGCGGTCCCGCTCCAGCCTCAACCCCTCGGCGCGCCGGCGTTCCTCTTCGCTGAGCCAAATGCCTATCTCGCGGATGACGATCTGCTCAGCATCGAGGATGAACGCCAGGAGCTGCAAACCATCATTCTCGAGAATCGGCACTATGATCTCGGATCCCAGCTTGGCCGAGACAGCAGGAAAACGGTTCGCGCCCAATGCGCCATGGCGATCGTCCCCGCCCGCACCAGGAAATTGTATCAAGTTGAGCTCAGGGCAGCAGTCAGAAGACATAGGTGGATGCCGATCGCTTGGAGCGCTCACGCGCACAAGTGCAACTCTTTCCAAACGGGAGCCGAAAGGCCCCTGTTCAACGACTTGATATGCTGCCTCTAGATCTATGGCTCCAGCGGTAGGGGTCGAACCTACAAGCCTCGCGGCGTCGCATTAACTGTGCGGTGCGTCTACCAATTCCGCCACGCTGAAACATAGATTAGAGACCTATCGCGCGAACAGGTGCTCTGATACCGAGTTGAACCGGATACGCGCTGTGCTTCAAACAGCCGCTCTTTCATGTTCGTAGCTACGGTCCCCAGCACCCGCCTGGCACCGCGCAGCTTTGCCTCGATGCGGCGCTCCGGACCGTCCCTGCCTATTGCGATCCACTTCAAAGGATGTTCCGCATTGGCCAGGCGGGACTTGTGCCCCGAGAAGCCTGCCAGAAAATCGTAGCCGCACTCCCCGCGCCCGATGCTGTCCTCGATGGCCAGAACATGGCTGACAAGCCCGGGCTTGAGCCGGCCGTCGCGCTCATAGAGAAAACCGCTTTGGTAGTTGTAGACACGGCCGTCATGCACGAAATTGTAGAGGATCCCGATTGTCTGGTCCCCAGCCAAAGTCCGTGAGATGCGCACGGCCCCGGTGGGAACTCCGCGTGCAATGAGCTCCTCGTGAAATCGACGGAAGCTCGGATGGGCGAAGGCTCCCTTGCGTCCCCACCGCACCTGATGAAGCTCGGCGAGCAAATCAAACGCGGCGAGCGCCTCCGATGTGGCTTCCATGGTCCGGAACGAAATGGGGCCGCGTTCAGCATACAGCCGCATGGCGCGGCTTACCGCTTGCCGAGTATTGCGGCCCAATGTGGCGCGGAAATTTCCGCCTTTCTGGCGGACTTTGGCGAAATCGATCCACCGCGCCATATCGTCCGCCCTCACATCGGCAAGCAGCCCGGCTCGGCCCGCGGTGCGACAGGCGGCCAACTCAAAGTCCGGATCAATTCCGGAGAGCACCAATTGGTCAGAGTGGCGCAAGTGATGCGCCAGGGCCTCAAGGCACGCCAACCTCGTGGCATCGGCCAGGGATCGCTCCGCAAGAATATTGTTGTACTCGATGAATAATCGATCGAAACGAACGTCTCCGGTTTCATTGAGTAGCCAACGCGCCCGCGCATGCAGCCCGAAACTCCAGGTCTTGCGCCGGCAAATAATCGCCAATCCAACGGT
The DNA here is from genome assembly GCF_003998955.1 of Mesorhizobium sp. M4B.F.Ca.ET.017.02.2.1. NCBI lineage: Bacteria > Pseudomonadati > Pseudomonadota > Alphaproteobacteria > Hyphomicrobiales > Phyllobacteriaceae > Mesorhizobium > Mesorhizobium sp. M4B.F.Ca.ET.017.02.2.1. The sequence goes on from NZ_RZOF01000078.1 coordinate 14,693, forward strand.
CCTGCTTGACGTCCGAGCGACCAGAACATGTGGTTGCGCGCCGCGCGGCAGATGACGTAGCCAAGTACCGATCCAGAGCCAGGACAGGTAGAATGAGTGACTTGCCCGCGCTTCGAGCTCCGTCCAAATGGTCTCGAGCCTCGCGATGTCCCGCATCGTCTCCACTGTAACGTCAATAGCTGTATCCTGGCTCATGGCCGGTTCTACTGAAGTTCGTGGCAATGATGCCAAGGATATCCCCATTGCGCCCTGCTGCTCAGCCATGGAGTACTCGGAGTCTGTCTTGTTTGGCGAAGTCTCGTATCGCCAGCGCGAGAAGTGAAGTCCCTATTCCTGACTACTCAAGGCGGGCACTGCGCGGTCAGCACCTCCATCTTTGGAAGCGCTCGCGGCGACCGGCGAGCTCGCGGCGGTCGGCGACGAGCCCAAAACCGTCAGTTCCTCTTCGCCCACGAGGATATTGACGAGGTCGCCTGGCTGCAACAGGGTCATGCCGACCGACTTGATGCTGACCGGCCCGGATGCCGATTGCCGCACGATTTGATAGGTTACGCTGCTCGCGTCCGTCGCCAACTGGGCGCTGCTCCCCGGCAACGCGTAGAGGACGCCTTCGCTGGAGTTCAACTCGCGCAAATTGGTCGCGATCTGGCTCTCCGTGGACTCGATCTCAACCTCCAGATCGTTCGCAAGGTCGGCCCGGGTCCTTAGCGCCTCGGCCTCAAGTGAGGCGAGGCGCTGCTTGGCCATCGCGTACTGGTTGAGGGCGTCCTGCCGACGCTGTTCCGCGTCGGAGAGTTCGCTCCGGACCTGATCCATCACCGTCATGCTGACGACGTTGCGGTCCACGAGCGTGCGCATGCTGTTGACGCGGTCCTGGCGCAGCTTGACGAGTTCGTCGAGCGACTCCATGTGCCCATACGTGGTAACATCCTGCTTTGCCGCCTCCAGCGCACCCCTAATCGTGCGCTCGCGCTCTTTGCGGGCGGTGGCAATGGCCTTGCGCCGGTCGCTCTGCTCGTTGACGAGGTTGGCGGCTTCGGTCTCGCCAGCCAACTCCAGCAACTGGCGCGGGATCTTGGGTTCCGTACCGTCGCGCTCGGCTTTCAGAACCGCCGTGCGGGCGAGCAACTTCGACATTTGATCGATCGCCCCGCTCCGCTTCTGGGTTTCGCGCACGGCTTCGATCTTCTGCCACGGCTGGCTGTCGCCCCGGTCGAGTCCGCCGGCCAGCGCGATGGCGTGCAGGATCGTCATGCCGGGCGCGTACTTAAACGAGCCTGGATTCTTGACCGGCCCCAGTACGTAGATGGGCGAGCGCTCCAGTGGCAGGATGTCGACCAACCCCTTGCGGCCCAGCAATTGGCCGAAGATTTCCGCTGAGTCAGCCTGTACTTGTCGCGTCGACCGATTGGCGACCGGAATGGAGCCAAGCAAGGGCACGGAAATCGTGCCGTCCTCTTGGACAACATACTCGCCGCTCAGTTCCGGACGCTGCACGATGCCGCGCAGGGCAGAGGCCGAGGACCCGTCCCCCCATTTGTCTTCCTCGACGTCGACGCGCTCGTAGAACACAACCTTGAGACGATCGCCGACGCTGAACAGACTTCCGGTTGGCAGGTCTGGCGCCGTGCTGACGGCTTTGGGGCGCTCGGCACTGGTGGGGACGGCAGGGGCGACGCTCCCTTCGACCAAGGTCGCCTTCGGCGCATCCGGTCCCGACACGATTGCGCGGGAAGTTTCGGAGGTGGCTTGAACCGGTTGATCTTGGGGTTGATCTTTCCAGCTGTCGATAGCAGCAGACGCCTTCTGCACAAGGGCTCCGGAGACATCCCCAACCCTCTGCGCCAACGCTTCGGAGATAGCCCCGGCCTTCTGCACCAGCGCACCCGAGACATCCTCGACCTTCTGTGCCACGCCTCCGGAAGCAACCTCGATGGCCTCCCAGTGTCTGACTGCGCCTCCTCCCAGGACGGTGACTCCGGAGAGCCCAACGACAAGCAGGATGGCCTTCACTCCCATGCGGCCAGCCGCCGGTGACAAGGGAGTGACAGGTTCGGAATTATCATCTTTGGCCATGGCGCGTGGCTTTCACCTTTTCAATGGTGGCAATCCCCTCCCGAACTGGTCGAGGCACGGGTCGTCGACGAGCAAGGCTCTCTGTTATCGTGATCCTTCACCGCCTGCGGCACAACTATCCCTTTGTGGGCACTCCTTCCGGATAAGCACCACTTTTGGCGAACTCGTCCAATGAGCAGATTGCTGCGAGGGATCACTCTGCCGCTTATGGGCCGCGGTTCCCGCTTGGCACGCGCCAGCTGCACCGTGGGAAAACCAGGCCCGGCAAGCACTGCCGCGCGTCGAAAACCGCGATGGCGCTGGTCCACTGCCCGCTCTATATGCCCTGTGCCAGGCCACAGGTTTCAGAAACCCGGACAGGCTCGACAAGCGGCCCTACGCCTAATGAGGGTATTTTGGGGTAGGGTTTTCCTAGCGTACCTTCAAAAAATGGGCGGTTGGCGCATCGAGCGCTTACCCGACGTGTTGGGGAAGTTACGATGACAAAACAATCTTGTATGACAGTGCTTGTCGGGCCAAGCGAGTTACTCCGAGAAGGCCTTAGTAGAATCCTCGATGAAGCAAAATTTCGTATCATTTTCTCCGTGGCTTGCGTTCACGATCTTCTGCAGAAGCCACTACCCCAACACAGGCCCATCCTGCTCGTCATGGATGTCGGCGGTACCGATGCAGATGCTGAATTCGCACAAATTGCTGATTTTAAAGCGATTTATCCGAACAGCCACGTCGTTGCGCTAGCCGACCACTCTCGATCGAGCGATATAGTTTCAGCTTTTCGTGCGGGGGCTGACGCATATTTGACAAAGGCCGCTGCTGCCGACACTTTCGTCAAAGCGCTCGAATTGGTTATGCTTGGTCAGACGGTTCTACCGGTGGAACCCTCGTCGTTTATTCGAGATATCAGGCAAGACGTGAAATATGATGCGTTGACTAATGATTTGACCGGCGTGGATATAAAAATTGAGAATGTAGAACGAGAACTATCAATTTTATCAACAAGGGAAAAATGTATTCTGCGATGCTTAATCGAAGGGGAGTCTAACAAGACAATCGCGCGCGAGATTAGAATTGCCGAAGCTACGGTGAAAGTGCATGTCAAAGCAATCCTTCGCAAGATTCGGGTTCGCAACCGTACGCAGGCTGCGGTTTGGGCGATGAACCATGGTGTGCTCGCTCCCGCGTCGTCAGGCAACGAAAAGATGGAAACTCAGCCCTCTCGCTATCCGCAAGATCTATTTGAAGCACAAAAGGGGTACCGCTTTATCGAGAACGCTCATCCCGTGTAACCAGCTATATTCGGGTTGATGCATTCCCCCTCAAAAAGATGCGGTGGAGACGGATCGCGATGGTGCGCATTTAACCCTCTCCAGGTTCGATGCCAGCGGAGGTCAATCAACTGGTCTGGAATGTCTTCCGCGATCATCTATGCTCGAATTGGGACGGCAACCTCCGCCAGCCGAATGCATACGTGCCGCTCACGGCCAGCGTGCTGGAACGCAAGATTGGACGCAGCGCGCCAAGGACCGGCTCGACCGCGAGACCTTCGTCGGGCTTGCGAGATTGCGCGGCGCAGCCGAGCATTTCGCCGAGGCTTTCACGCTTCGGAAAGCCAGAATTCTTTGCGGGTTTCGCGCCAGAAACTAACAGTGGATCATGGAGTGAAAGGGCTTTGAACGTATCCGGCGATCTGCTAACAAACTTGCCTGTCGTCGTCCGGCGAAACAGTCATTTACAGGTAAGATAGGCACGGAATCAGCGATCCAAGCCAACGTATTTTTGCCGATGCGTTCTGAGGGAATTGACTAAGGTGGGCCAAGCTGCACTTGCACCTGGATTTTCGCTCAACGAAGCTCGAATCGGAACGGTCGAGGGGGGAGAATCCGGCCTTCTTGTTTGGAAATTTGGCCAGTTGGTTGCTGTCCTCACCCGGATCGACGAGGAAGCCTATTCCACGAAGGGAAAATGGTTCCTCGAGACGGGCTTCGGATTGCTGAGCGGGCAGCACAAGAACTTCGACACGATCGAGGAAGCCGTAAGCTGGGTCGGCAAGTACACCTTCCCTAGCGCCGCCAACTCTGCAGATTGATCTGCGGATTCCAAAACACCAGCCTCTTTGCCTCGGGAGCGCTCAAGGGTCCTTCGGCGCAGTCTCAGCCGCGCCGAGCTGCGCGTAGAAATGGCCAACGGACGTCGTCTCCGTCTCGTTGCCAGTCTAATGATTTTTTGAAACTGGACGTAGCTGGACGTGCGAACACTCCGTTCCGGCGGCAACCTGAATGTCGGCTCAGGCTCCGCTGGAACGGTTGTTCTATCCAACACGTTCACTTCTCGGCCAGCGTTCCTTCCGCGAAGAGATCGTTGACCTTGTAGGCGACTTCCGTGCGGTTGGTCGCCTTCAATTTCTTCATGATATTTCGGATATGCACCTTCACGGTGCTTTCGCGCAGGTTCAGTTCGTAGGCGATGATCTTGTTCGCCTTACCGCGCCGGAGCGCCTGCGCCACTTCGGCCTGCCTGAGCGTGAACATTCCGGTAAAAGGCTGCGTGTCGCGGCTGCCTGAATCTATCAGATGCCGCATAGAGAGAACGCTGCTCGCTGGAACGAAGATGCCTCCGGCTGCCGCAAGGTTGATCGCCTCGACGCAGACATCGATCCCCACGGAGGTCGGAATGTAACCTCGCGCGCCGCATTCGAGAGCCGTCAGGATCTGTGTCAGCTCTTCGTTGTCGGCCAGGATGACCACGGGGATTGATTTGAACTCGGACGATATGTGCCTGATCTCGTCCGCTATACCACGATCGGTGACCTTCCGGCCGCCGAGGTTGAAGAGTATGGCGACAAGCGGAGGGGCCGAGCCCTTTTTCGTACGCCATTCTTCGATTGAACCCATGGCGGCGACCGCCATGCCGAGTTCGTGCTCTACAAGGGCCGATGCTAGACACTCGCGGTCTAAGGCCCTGCCATCCAAGATGAGCAGGCATTCCCTGCTGGAGGCATTTTCGGTTCCGTTGGCTGGAACTCGCGGCTGATTGGCCGAAGCATAATTAGACAATGCTGCTGCGGTACTCATACTACCCACCCTTTCCCACACCGAGCCGCCTTCCGGCGGCCGACATAAACTCCTTGTCCTCTAGATTTGGAAGGTGATCCCCAACCCTACGCCAAAAGTTGACGCTCCTTTGCCCTAAGCCCTGGCGTCCTTGGCAGTTTCCCGGTTTGCCCCCGAAGAAACGGCTTGGGTAGTTTAGAACCAAATTATTAGGGATCTCTAACATAGGTTAATTTTTAGT
>NZ_RZOF01000079.1:0-19753 GCF_003998955.1 Mesorhizobium sp. M4B.F.Ca.ET.017.02.2.1
CTCCCACGGGCTTCAAGGCCCAAAGATGCTCCGGTCTCTCGTCCGCCACCGCACCTGCTGCAATAGCAGAGTCGGCAAGGGACAAGTTACAAGGATGCCGGCAGGCAGGTGAGGGGCAGCGCCAACGCCGATGGGTAGGGAAAGGGGCGAGGCGCCGGTCCTTACTTCCGGACGAGCCAGCTGTCGAAGTCAGCGCCGCCCCTCATCCGCCCTTCGGGCACCTTCTCCCCATAAAGTGACGGGGAGAAGGGAGAGCGCTGCCGCCAATTGACTCTTTTACCAAACCGCGTAAAAGCCCGCTTCGAACGGGATTGTCTTCGATGCGCGGCCTTCTGACGGCTCTTCTTGCCTTCGATGCCCCCAGCCACGATGCTCAGCATCGGGCTGGGCGCCTTGGCGCGCCTGCTCGTTCCAGCAAAACTACGGCCAAAACCACCACCAAAACGGTGTGATTCCCTTGGCCTAACCACCCTCTCCCGGGTTCGGCCCGGGGGACGGAACCCGCATGAGGCCGGCGGGTTTTCTCCAACAACCAAGCGGAGAGGGACAGGAGATCTTTATGAGTTTCAAGGTTGCGGTAGTCGGCGCCACGGGCAATGTGGGCCGCGAAATGCTCAACATTCTGGACGAACGCGGCTTTCCGGTAAGCGAAGTCGTGGCGCTGGCCTCACGGCGCAGCCAAGGCACCGAAGTGTCCTTCGGCGACCGCACGCTGAAGGTCAAGGCGCTCGACACCTACGACTTTTCCGACACCGACCTCTGCATCATGTCGGCCGGCGGCAACGTCTCCAAGGAATGGTCGCCGAAGATCGGCAAGCAGGGCTGCGTCGTCATCGATAATTCGTCTGCCTTCCGCTACGACCCGGAGGTGCCGCTGATCGTGCCGGAAGTGAACCCGGACGCGGTCGAGCAGTTCTCGCGCAAGAACATCATCGCCAATCCGAATTGCTCGACGGCGCAGCTGGTGGTGGCGATGAAGCCGCTGCATGACGCGGCGACCATCAAGCGCATCGTCGTGGCCACCTACCAGTCGGTGTCCGGCGCCGGCAAGGAAGGCATGGACGAGCTGTTCACGCAGACCCGGGCGGTCTTCGTCGCCGACCAGGTCGACGTCAAGAAGTTCACCAAGCGCATCGCCTTCAACGTCATTCCGCATATCGACGTCTTCCTCGACGACGGCTTCACCAAGGAAGAGTGGAAGATGGTGGCCGAGACCAAGAAGATGCTCGACCCCAAGATCAAGCTGACGGCGACCTGCGTGCGCGTGCCGGTGTTCATCGGCCATTCGGAAGCGGTCAACATCGAGTTCGAGAAGCCGATCACGGCGGACGAGGCGCGCGAGATCCTGCGCGAGGCGCCGGGCTGCCAGGTCTTGGACAAGCGCGAGAACGGTGGCTACATCACGCCGCTGGAATCGGCCGGCGAGGACGCCACCTTCATCTCGCGCATCCGCGAGGATTCGACCATCGACAACGGCCTGTCGATGTGGATCGTCTCCGACAATCTGCGCAAGGGCGCAGCGCTCAACGCCGTGCAGATCGCCGAGCTTTTGGTCGAGCGCGGACTGATCCAGCCGAAGAAGAAGGCCGCCTGACGGCTGGTTTGTTTTCGCTCACGGGCCGCACCGCCGCTGACGCGGCTGGCCCTGCGCGTGCGCGCCGGACGACCGGCGGCCCGCGGTCGCGGGCTCGGCCTTCGGCCGGGTAGCTTCCTTCTCCCCGTTCACGGGGAGAAGGTCCCGGCAGGGGGATGAGGGGCGGCACCGGCATCTCAAGCAGGCGGCGGAGAGCCGGCGTCACAACCGATTTTGCTCCGCCAATTCCATCAACAGCACCATCGCCTCCTCCGCCCGATCCGCCGGGACGAACAGATGGTCGTGGTAAAAGGCCGAGACCGGATTGACGCCCATGCCGGCCGAGGCCAGGCGCGCGGTGATGGCGGCGAGGAAGCCGACGGCTTCAAGCGAAGAGTGGATGTTCAGCGTGATCATCCGGCAGCGGAAGATGCCGTCGACGCCGGCCGCTCTCGCCTGGTCCTCCTTCACGATCAGCGTAAGGCCTTCCTGCTCGCGAAAGCTCATGACCGGATCGAGGCCTTCCGGCATGGCCGCGCCCGGCGCCAGCGTTGCGAAGACGTGGACATCGGGAAGCAGGTGCGGCGTCATCGACGCCAACAATCTTTGCAGATCGGTTTCGCCGGTCATCTTTCCTCCCTCGGGCGGCGCGCGGTCGCCAGTCTCGCGGGTCGCCGCCTCGTTCTTAGACCGGCCGGGCGAGCGCCGGTAGTCCCTGCCCAGGCGACACGGAAATGTCGCTGGCGGCGGAGCTTGCCTTGCTGGTGCGTCGCACAATAGGGCATCGGGATCGCACCGGTCCGTCTGGGGGTTTTGATGATCGTCCGCCCGCGTCCGCGCTTCCTGCATCTGTTCTTCATCATGCGCGGCTCGGTAGTGCCGCGCATCCTGCCGCAGATCTTCGGCTTTGCCGCCTATGGCGCGCTTGTGCTGCTGGTCGTAAAAGCCCTCAAGCTCGACTTCGGCAATGCCGGTACGGCGCCCTTCGCCCTGCTCGGTGTGGCGCTGTCGATCTATCTCGGCTTCCGCAACAACGCCGCCTACGACCGCTGGTGGGAGGCGCGCAAGCTGTGGGGCCAGCTCGTCTTCGACATCCGCAACCTGGCGCGCGCCTCGACCGGCCTGATCGATGACCGGGCCGAGCTGCGCGGCCTGTTGATGGAGGCGATCGCGTTCTGCCATTTCCTGCGCGGGTCGCTCAGGCGGGTGGACGCCGCGCCGGACGCGCGCGGCTTCATCGGTGATGAGGTCGAAGTCGTGGCCAAGGCCGTCAATGCCCCCGACGCCATGCTGCGCCGCATGGGCGCGCGCGTTGCCGGGCTGCGCAAGTCCGGCGCCATAGATACGATCGGCTACCGCATCCTCGACGAGCGCCTGTCGGAGATCGCCACGGCGCAGGCCGGCTGCGAGCGCATCGCCGGAACGCCGTTGCCCTTCGCCTACACGCTGCTCCTACAGCGCACCGCCTACGTCTTCTGCCTGCTGCTGCCGTTCGGGCTGGCCGCGCCCGCCGGCTGGGCGACGCCGCTGTTCACAGCGCTCATCGCCTATACCTTCTTCGGCCTCGACGCGCTGTCGGAGGAGCTCGAGGATCCCTTCGGCACCCAGCCCAACGACCTTGCGCTCGATGGCCTTTGCCGCGTCTGCGAAATCTCGGTGTTCGAGGCGCTCGGCGAGCCGGCGCCGAAGATGATCCCGGCCGAACGGTTTTACTTCTCCTGACGCCCCCAGGAACCTTGCCGTCCGGTTTGCGAGCCGGATGGGGCGCTGCCCGCATTCCCCCTCGATACCGCGCCGCTTGACTCGGCCGGCGGCCTCTCGTATAGAACCAAAAGGTTATATAACCATCTGGTTCAATAAACATGACGACGGATAGCCTCAGCCTGACCCTCGCGGCGCTTGCCGACCCGACCCGACGCGCCATCCTGGCGCGGCTGGCGCTCGGCGAGGCCTCGGTCACGCAGCTGGCCGAGCCGTTTGCCATGAGCTTTCCGGCGGTGTCGAAGCACCTCAAGGTGCTCGAGCGCGCCGGCCTGGTGGCGCGCGGCCGGGACGCCCAGTTTCGGCCGCGCCGCCTGCAGCCGGAACCCTTGCGCGAGATCGACGAATGGCTGGAATCCTATCGCGCGCTGTGGGACGCCCGCTTCGACCGGCTGGAGACCTATCTGCAGGGTCTGCAGGCCGGTGAGCCCGGCGGAGGTCGAAATTGAAGCCGGCTAACCAGTTTGCCACCGACGCGCGGCAGCACAATCCGGAGAGGGAAACGTGACGGATCAGAGCATCGACACACCATCCGATGACCCGGTGATCATCATCACCCGGACCTTCGATGCGCCTCGCGCGCTGATGTTCAAGCTGTTCACCGATCCATACCATCTGGTGCGGTTTTGGGGACCGGAAGGCTCGACCTATCCGGTCTGCGAGATGGATGTGCGGCCGGGCGGGCAATTCCGCCTGACCATGCGCTTTGCCGACGGCAGCGAGTATCCGACCAACAGCGTCTATCTGGAAATCGCTCCGCCGGAGCGGATCGTCTATCGCGACGCGCCACTCGACCGCGGCCAGTGGCAGGATACCCTGCCGCCGCCCAACATGGTGACGACCATCCTGTTCGAGGATGCCGGCGGCAAGACGCGGATCGTCGCCAACATCCGCGCCAATTCGATCACTGCCCGCGACATGGCGGTGAAGATGGGCTTCGGCCAGATCGTCATGGCGAGCTACGCGCGGCTGGAAGCCTATCTCAAGACACTCTGAGCGCGGGTGTGATCACGCGCGCCCGCGCGCCGTTTGCGAAAAAGATACCGGGACGTGTCGGACCGTCGACCTGTCCGGCGTCCTTGGTTCGAGCCTGGCAAGGATGGCCAGCGCCCAGGATCCCAGGAGGGAACGTCAATGAGCATTACGCAAACCGCGCCCGTCTCGTCGGGCGCCCTGTGGACCGGCCGCGCGCTCAGCGCCATCATCGTGCTGTTCATGATCTTCGACGGCGTCATCAAGCTGCCGCCCATGGATATCGTCACCCAGACCATGACGCAGCTCGGCTGGCCAGCCGATCTCAATTCCGCGCGCCTGCTCGGCGTCATCGGGCTGGTCTCGACCGCGCTCTATGCGCTGCCGCGCACTTCGGTGCTCGGGGCCATCCTGCTCACCGCCTATATGGGTGGCGCCATCGCCACCCATGTGCGCATCGGCAGCCCACTGTTCTCGCACATACTGTTCGGCGTCTATCTCGGCATCATCCTGTGGGGCGGGCTGTTCCTGCGCGACCCGAGGGTGCGCGCCCTGCTTTCGTTCACCCGCTAAGCCATTGGAAGGATAGGCACAATGCTTACAGCCGTCGTCATCATCCTGGTCATAATCGCCGCCGTGCTCATCTATGCCGCGACCCGGCCGAACGATTTCGTCGTCAGCCGCTCGGCCAGCATCGCGGCGCCGTCGGAAGCGATCTTTCCACTGATCAACGACTTCAGGCGCTGGCCCGAATGGTCGCCTTACGAAAAACTCGACCCGGACATGAAGCGCACGCTGTCCGGCGCCGAAAGCGGCAAGGGCGCCGCCTATGCCTGGGAAGGCAACGGCAAGGCAGGCGTCGGGCGGATGGAGATCACCAGCTCGGTTCCGTCGTCGCTGGTGGCGCTGAAGCTCGATTTCGAGAAGCCGTTTCGGGCCAGCAACAGAGTCGACTTCACCCTGACGCCGTCCGGCGAAACCACGACGGTCACCTGGGCGATGCGCGGCGGCCGGCCGTTCGTCGCCAAGCTGATGGGCCTGTTCATGAATTTCGACACGCTGATCGGCAAGGATTTCGAGACCGGGCTCGGCAATCTGAAGCGCGTGACCGAACGGTGAAACGATAATAATTTCAATGATATCCAGGTGAGGTGAGGAGCCCTGCGCTGGCGCTGGCATCGGCAATCTTCGATGTCCTCGGGATCAAATTAGCCGTCCGAGAGTTAACGGGATGGCGGCGAGGACGGCGTGTGAGAGGAACGACAATGAAGAAAGCGATGATCATCCTGGCGTTGGCGACGGCACTCAGTGCCTGCTCGCAGACGGAAAAGGGTGCCGCAGTCGGCGGCCTGGGCGGCGCGGCCGTAGGTGCCGCCGTGGCAAATGACCCGGTGGAAGGCGCTGTGGTCGGTGGTGCTGTCGGCGCCGTCGCGGGCGCGCTGATCGGTCGTGCCAGCGAACCGGACCGCTGCCGCTACCGCGATCGCTACGGGCGCGTCTACATCGCCCGTTGCCCGCAAGGCTACTGATCCCTCCCGGGACGCCTGAAACAAGAACGGCGGGCAAAGCCCGCCGTTTTCGTTAACCGATTCGGGCCGGATTACTCGGCCGTGGCGGCTTCCGCTTCGGCCGGCGCGGCGGCGGCCGCGGCAACAGCGGCGGCGGCATCTTCCTGCGCCTTCTTCAGCAGGGCGGCGCGCTCCTGCGCCTTCTTGCCCGGCTCGGCCTTCTGCGGGTTCGAGCGGGCCGGACGCTTGGCAAGGCCGGCCTCGTCGAGGAAGCGCAGAACGCGGTCGGTCGGCTGGGCGCCGTGCGAGAGCCAGTGCTTGACGCGCTCGGCGTCAACCTTGACGCGCTCGCCGTCCTTCGGCAGCAGCGGGTTCCACGAGCCGAGCGACTCGATGAAACGGCCGTCGCGCGGCGAACGCGCGTCGGCGACGACGACGTGGTAGTAGGGACGCTTCTTCGAGCCCGCGCGGGCCAGTCTGATCTTCAGTGCCATTGTTTTCTCCTAAAAAGCTCTGATTTCGTTTGATGGTCTGGGTTGGGTTTCAACCGGTTTTCGTCACGCCGTTGGATGCGGCGATCTGTTCGTGATGACGGATCACTTCGCGGACGACGAAGTTGAGGAATTTTTCCGCGAAATCGGGATCGAGATGCGCATCCTTCGCCAGTTGGCGAAGGCGGGCGATCTGCTGCTGCTCGCGCGCCGGATCGGCCGGCGGCAGGCCATGCTCGGCCTTCAGCACGCCCACCGCCTTGGTGCAGCGGAAGCGCTCGGCCAGCATGTGGATGAGGGCCGCGTCGATATTGTCGATCGATGCGCGGTAGCCGGCCAGGATGTTGCGAGCGTCGGCCATGTCCTTGTCTTCGTTCATGGTGCCCTCACTTCTTCTTGCCAAGGCCCGGCAGGCCGCCGCCACCGAGGCCCGGAAGGCCGGGCAGCTTCATGCCGCCGGGAAGACCAGGCAGGCCGCCGCCGGGAAGACCGCCGGGCAACCCGCCCGGCAAACCTTTGCCGAGACCGGCCGCCTGCGCCTGCTTCTGCAAGGCTTCGAGCTGCTTGGGGTCCATCTTGGAGAGGTCCGGCATACCGCCGCCCATTAGGCCTCCGGGGCCGCCCGGCATCATGCCGCCAAGGCCCATTTTCGAGGCGAGGCCGCCCATCATGCCGCGCATCAGGCCACCGCCTTTGCCCTTGCCGCCCATCGCCTTCATCATGTCGGCCATGCCGCGATGCATCTTCAACAGCTTGTTGATCTCGGCCGCGTCGGTGCCGGAGCCGGCGGCGATGCGCTTCTTGCGCGAGTGCTTTAGGATGTCTGGATTGGCGCGCTCGGCCTTGGTCATCGAGGAGATGATGGCGAGCTGCCGGCCGAACATCCTGTCGTCGAGGCCGGCCGCGGCCATCTGGTCCTTCATCTTGCCCATGCCGGGCATCATGCCCATGATGCCGCCCATGCCGCCCATTTTCGACATCTGCTGAAGCTGCTGGGCCAGGTCGTTGAGGTCGAACTTGCCCGACTGCATCTTCCTGGCCATCGCCGCCGCCTGCTCGGCGTCGATGTTCTCGGCGGCCTTCTCGACCAGGCTGACGATGTCGCCCATGCCGAGGATGCGGTCGGCGATGCGCTTGGGGTGGAATTCCTCCAACCCGTCCATCTTTTCGCCCGTGCCGATCAGCTTGATCGGCTTGCCGGTGACGGCGCGCATCGAGAGCGCCGCGCCGCCGCGGCCGTCGCCGTCCATGCGGGTCAGCACCAGGCCGGTGATGCCGACGCGCTCGTCGAAGCTTTTCGCCAGGTTGACGGCGTCCTGACCGGTCAGCGAATCGGCGACCAGCAGGATCTCGTGCGGCGACGACACCTTCTTGATGTCGGCCATCTCGACCATCAGCGGCTCGTCGATATGGGTACGGCCGGCGGTGTCCAGGATGACGACGTCGTGGCCGCCTAGCTTGGCGGCCTGCACGGCGCGCCGGGCGATGTCGACCGGGCTCTGGCCGGCGATGATCGGCAGCGTGGCGACCTTGGTCTGCTCGCCGAGCTGGCGCAACTGCTCCTGCGCGGCAGGGCGCCGCGTGTCGAGCGAGGCCATCAGGACCTTCTTGTTCTGGCGCTCGGTCAGGCGCTTGGCGATCTTGGCCGAGGTCGTCGTCTTGCCGGAGCCCTGCAGGCCGACCATCATGACGACGACGGGCGCCGGCGCGTTGAGATCGACGGCGACGCCTTCGGCGCCCAGCATCTCGACCAGCTCGTCATGGACGATCTTGACGACCATCTGGCCGGGCTTGATCGACTTCAGCACCGCGGCGCCGACGGCCTTCTCACGCACCCTGTCGGTGAAGGAACGCACCACTTCCAGCGCCACGTCGGCCTCGAGCAACGCGCGGCGCACCTCGCGCAACGCCGCCGAGACATCCGCTTCGGACAGCGCGCCGCGGCCCGTCAGGCCATTCAGGATGGAGCCAAGACGCTCCTGAAGGGATTCAAACATCTGCGGTCCTTGATCTCGGTGGGTTCGACCGAGAGGTAGTGCGTTCGCGCCGGGTCGCCAAGCAAAGCCCAAAGCCAAAAAGCACCCGGGGGCGCATTGCGCTGCCGGGTGTTGGCCTCCAGGATCTCTTTTACAGCTTCTGCCTCAAAGAGGTTTCGGCGTCCTGGTCGGCTTCGCGAGGGAAACTCATCGCGGAATTCGTGCAGGTCTAGACAGGAAATCGCCCGCTGAGTCAAGGCTGAGGCCGGTTCAACGGCCAAAACGTCGCGCCCGGCACGTGCTCAGGGCAGGCTTTCGCCGTCGAGAATGCGCGCATAGAGGTCGAGATAGCCCTTTGCTGTCCTCGAGATGGGAAACCGGTCGGCGGCGGACTCGCGGCACCGTTGGGGTGAAAGCGCGGCGATATTGGCGAAAGCCTGCGCGAACTCGGCATCCGTGTCGAAAAGGCGCCCGGTGTCGGCGTCGACGATCTCCGGCAGGGCGCCGCGCGATGTCGTCAGCACCGGCGTTCCGCACAGCATCGCCTCGACAGGCGCCATGCCGAACGGCTCTTCCCAGGCGATCGGATTGAGGAAGGCTTTTGCCTCGCCTAGCAGGCGCAGTTTTTCGTCGCCGCCGACGATGCCGTGAAAGCGATAGCGGCCGCCGAGGCTCTTGAAGAAGACGCCCTGGCGCCGCACCTGGCTGCGCGTCAGCAGGCGCCAGCGCGAGCCGCCGGCAATGTCGAGCGCGAAATCGAATGCCTTGGCAAGGTCGACGGCGCGGTTGAGATTCTTGCCGGCGCGGGCGATGCCGGCGAGGAACAGCAGGCGGTCGCTCTTTGTCGCCGCGAGCCGGTACTCGTCGACCGGAAAGCCGTTATGGACGAAGGTCTCGCGGCCATGGTTGCGGGCGTGGCTGGCGCTGACGAAGCTCCAGTTCGGGTGCAACCTCGGGGACTGGGGCGAAAAACCGTGCTCGGTGTTGAGGGTCGCAAAGGGCACCTCGATATACCGGCCGTTGAAATGGACGATGTCGGTATCCTGGGGGATGGCAGCGCGGCACTCGGCCCGCGACGCCGCCGGCCGCACCTCGCAAAGCGGATGGCTGGAGCCGGGCGCGGCGATGAGGACTACCCTGTGCCCGAGCCGCGCCAGTTCCGTCGCCAGCCAGTCGACCTGGCGCTCCGTGCCACCATAGCCTTTGCAGGGGATCGCCCCTTCCACCACCAGCGTGACGCGCATCAGGCCGGCCTGACCCTTAGCGGCGAGCGCGGGTGCAGCAGAAGCACTGCCGTCAGCAGGCTGCTGACGATGCCGATCGCCGCGATGAGGACCGCATCGAACCCCGTCCAACCGGGACCCTCCAGCGGCCTGGCTTTGAACAGGGCGAAGGAATTGTAGCTTTCCTGATGCGAGATCAGCAGGAAGCCGGTCAGATTGTTGCCGAGATGGGCGCCGAAGGCCACGCCCAGATTGCCGGTGGCGTAGACCAGAAGCGTCAGCACCAGCGCGAAGCTGGCGATCGAGACCAGCACGCAGGCATTGATGGCGAGCGTCGAGCTCGCGCTCCAGTGCAGCGCGCTGAACAGCAGCAGCGGCAGCCCTGCCCAGATCAGCGGGTTGTTGAACCGGTTGGCGAGGCCGCGCAGGAGATAGCCGCGAAACAGCGCCTCCTCGGACGAGGTCTGCAGCAAGGCGAGCAGCACAATCGGGACCAGGAAAAGCAGCCATGTCGACAGGCCGATGGCGCCGCGCGCGATCTCGGGCTGCAGCCAGTAAAGCAGGATTTCGGAGAGTAGCGAGGTGATCAACACCGCGATCAGGCCCTTGAGGAAGCCCGGCCAGGAAACGCGGCGGCTGTCCCCGACCAGCGCCGCGAGCGGCTCGCGATGCACGAAGCGCATGGCAAACCAGAGGCCGATCCAGATGCCGGCGAAGGAGACCAGGGCGGTGAGGATGCCCTCGGGCGAGGCCAGGAAGTCCTGGACCGGGCCACCGGCTGCCGTGCCGCCGGTCGAAGCCCGCCAGACGACAAAGGCATAGGTGCCGCCGAGCAGCACCGCCAGGGTCGTCGCCATCCAGAACAGCACGACGATGGCGGTTCCAAACAGGAGCCGGAGCGGGGTTGTCCTGGCGTTCGGCGAGCGCCGGTAGCGCTCGAACGCGGCTTTGTCGATGATCACGCGGTTTCCCTCAGCCGAACGCAAGCGCCGAACGCGTCCGGGTCCGCCTGATCTATGGGATCGGCGCTTTGCGCGCAATCATCCTCGCCACGGCTTGGGCTCGTGGTTTCGCATCTGTGAAGAGGGGCAAGCGGCCGCCGGCAGGCGGCCGCTTGTTGCGGCATTTGTCAGCGCATGACGTAGACGATGCGCCGCGTGCCGGGATCGACCAGCGCCGGCTGGTTGTTCACATAGACATAGCGGTAGTCGTAATCGGGGATTTCGCGCAGCTCGACGCTGTCGGGCAGGGTCGCGCCGGTCACCACCTCGCCATCGAGATAGACCGGATCGAGCCGGTGCGTGCTGACATAGGTGCCGACTTCGGCCGGCGGCCGCGCGATCGGATCGAGTGGCTCGTCGCCCGACACGATGGCGCCGGTATAGCTGTCCGAGTAGAGTTCGTCGGTCGGCGCCTCGACGACGGCAATGCCGGCATCCGCCGGGCGCCGTGTCAGCACGACCGCGTTGCCGCCGAAATCGGCCGTCACATAGTCGGAATAGACCCAGCCCTGGCCGTTGGCCTCGGCGATGGTGCACCATTTGCTGTTGGCGATACAGCCTTGGAGCGTCGCCGACTGGCCGGCGGCCAGCACGCCGATGACCGGATATTGCGGGCCGGGACCGGCGCGCACGTTGAGGTCTGTGACGGCCGAGACCGCGGTCTCGGCCAAGGCCGCACCCGACATGGCGACGAGCGCTCCAGCGATGGCGGGAAACAGTAAGGTTTTCATGGATTTCACTCCGTTTTCATGCTCCCTCGCGGACGAAAACGAAGCCGAGCCTTATGCGTTCCGGCTAAAATGCTTCTGCCGGCTCACGAATTGTTCCGTTTTCTTGCGGCAGGCCGGCCAGCAGTGCATGGACGAAGCCGAGCTTGTGCGCCGTCACGCCCGAGATGACGAAGGGGTAGAGGTCGGGCAGGCCCATGCAGCGGTTGATCGAGTTGGATGCTTCCGACAGCACCAGCCAGCGGTCAAGGATCCTTTCGAAAGGCTCGGGTTCGTGCCTTGACTCCGCGGGCGCCGCCAGCAGCTCGCCGCCGGTGTCGCTGCGCGGCAGGGCGTCGGCATCGACCGTCTCCAGCCGGCCGAGCGGAAAGTTCAGCGCATGCACCATCTCCAGCGTGTCGGTGATGTGCAGATAGTGCGCGAAGGTCTCTGCCCAATCCTCCCATGGATGCGACGTTGCATAGGCCGAGATGTGAGCCTGCTGCCAGTCAGGCGCCGCGCCATTGGCATAGTAGGCCGTCAGCGCCTGTTCGTAGCCGGCGCGCTCGTCGCCGAACAGGGCGCGGAAAGCGGCAAGCCTTTGCGGGTCGTCACGGATCAGCCGGTCCCAATAATAATGGCCGAGCTCGTGGCGGAAATGGCCGAGCAGCGTGCGATAGTTCTCGCCCATCGCGACACGCCGTCGCTCGCGTTCGGCCGAATCCGCCTCGGCGACGTTGAGCGTGATCAGGCCATTGTCGTGGCCGGTGAGGATGCGCTCGCCGCCGGGGCCGCCGCCGATCGGATCGGCAAGGAAATCGAAGGCAAGGCCGGCCTCGTCGCCGGGGCCCTGCTTGGGCGCGACCGGCAGGCCGAAGGCGAGCAGCGAATAGATGGCGCGTTTCTTGGCAGCCTCGACGCGGATCCAGCGCCGGCGGTTGCCGTCGACGGACAGATTCGGAATGAGCTGGTTCAACGAGCAGGCGCGGCAAAAGGCCTGGCCTGGCTCCGTCCGCCAGTTGCAGGCGCATTCGTCGGCATTGGTGCAGTGGTAGGCGCCATCAACGTCCGACAGCGTGAAACGCGACAGCTGCGGATCGTAAAGCACGAGGCTGGCGCAGTTCAGGCACTGGGCGTTCTCGAAATAGAGGCGGTGGCCGCAATGCGGGCAGTCGAACAGCTTCATCTTGCACTCAAACCCATCAGCGCCCGCATATAGGGCGGGATCGCGCCCCACCCAAACGCCCGGTCGCGACCAGGCGTTCCAGCGCTATTTGGCCGCAAGCACGGCCGCCACCTGCCGCGCCACGCTCTCGCCCGACAGCCGGGCGCCGCCGCAGGTCTGGATCAGCGGTCCCGCCAGATGCTCGCCGGCGAAGAAGATCTTGTCCGCCACCGGCTGCATCAGCGTGGCGCGCGCCTCCGACCGCCCGGGCCGCGCCGCGGCATAGGCGCCGCGCACGTAGCGCTCGCCGCCCCAGTTGGTCATCATGGCGCGCCCGACATGCTTGCGGGTGTCGGCGCCGAAAATGTCGCACAGCCGGTCGACGACGAAGTCGATGCCCGCCGCCTCGCCGGCCGCCGACATCTCCCAGGCGAAGTCGCCGCCGACGAAGCCGACCATCAGATCGAGGTCGAAGGGAAAGCAGAGGAAATAGATGTCGTGCCTGGCCAGCCGCTCGATCAGCAGGTCGTCGAAGGGTTGCAGGCCGAGCCTGGTTGCGCTTACCTCGACCGGCAGTTTGGTCAGCATGCCCATCGGCAGATCGAAGAAGGCGGAAAAATGCGCGTCGGGAAGGGCCGGCGAGAAGGCGATCTCCTCGAAGGCGAGCACGGCCGGCGAGGCGGTGACGATGACCGCCCTGGCGCGAACGGTGCCGCGATCGGTGACGCAGGCGACATCCGGTCCGTTCCAGAA
Source organism: Mesorhizobium sp. M4B.F.Ca.ET.017.02.2.1 (assembly GCF_003998955.1). Lineage (NCBI taxonomy): Bacteria > Pseudomonadati > Pseudomonadota > Alphaproteobacteria > Hyphomicrobiales > Phyllobacteriaceae > Mesorhizobium > Mesorhizobium sp. M4B.F.Ca.ET.017.02.2.1. Next base: position 13,131 of record NZ_RZOF01000079.1, read on the forward strand.
GATCCGGCGCACCGGGGTCGACAGCTCGACCGGCACGTCGGCGCCGAAACGCGCGACCAGCGCGCCGAACCCTTCCTTGCTGAAATAGTTCGGGTCGAGGTCGGCGGCGGCCTGGAAATCGCGGATCGAGATCTCGTCCTCGTCGGCGCCGAAATCCATCGGACCGGCAAAGGTGGCTGCGGCGCGCGGCGCCTGGCCCTTGGCGAGCAGCGCCGAAAGCCGGTCGTCGTCGCCTTCCTCGACCTTATGCGTGGCGAGCAGCTCGAACAGCCGCGCGTCGGCGGCCTTCATCTCGGCCTCTTCCGCCTCGCTCGCCTTGCGCTGGCGGTAGTAAAGATGGTCGACGTTCATATCGTGATGGTGCAGCGTCCACCCGGCGGCCTGCGCCTCGGGAAAATAGGGATTGCGGTCCGCGGCATGCAGCCAGGCGCAGCCAATGTCGAAGGGGACGCCGAAATGCCGGTCGCTGGTCCAGGCGCGGCCGCCGATGCGGTCCATCGCTTCCAATAGCTTGAAGGAGACGCCAGCGGCGCGCAGGGTTTTCGCGGCTGAGAGCCCGGCCGAGCCGGCGCCGATGATCACAACATCAACATCATCCATATGTATCGAGCCCCTCCGCCACAATAAATACTTGATCGTAGGCAAATTCCGCTTCATTCGCCAGCATCGAGCAACCAGTGCAGCCGCGGGGGCGGTGACAACCGGGCGTTTCACTGGCAAATTCGCAACCGGGACGTGATTCAGGCAATCAGGAGAGAACGAGATGGCATTTCTTGCCAAGGGAAAGATTTTTGCGGCCGCGGTGATGGCAGTGCTTGCGCTGGCGACGGGCGCGCAGGCGGCTGGCAGCTGTGGCAAGAACAGCGCCGGCTTCGACGCCTGGAAGCAGGACTTTGCCGCACAGGCCCAGGCCGAAGGTGTCGGTTCGAGGGGTCTGGCCGCTCTAGCAGGCGCGACCTACGCGACAAGGACCATCTCCGCCGACCGCGCCATCCACAAGGCGTTCAGCGGCTCGGTGGAAGATTTCATGAAGCGCCGCGGCGGGGCCGCGATCATTTCAAAGGGCCGTTCGCTGAAGAAGTCGAACGCGGCGCTGTTCGACAAGATCGAATCGACCTACGGCGTGCCGCCCGGCGTGCTGCTCGCCATCTGGGGCATGGAGACCGGCTTCGGCGCCTCCATGGGCAACCAGAACACGGTGTCCGCCATTTTGACGCTTACCTATGACTGCCGCCGCCCGGACTATTTCTACCCGCATGCCATTGCGGCGCTGAAGCTGGTCGATCGCGGAACGTTGACCTCAGCTTCCGTGGGCGCCATGCATGGCGAAATCGGCCACACGCAGTTCCTGCCCGGAAACGTCCTGAAGTACGGCGTCGGCAACGGCAACCTGCGCGACAGGAATACCGCGCTCGCTTCCACCGCCAACTACCTCAAGGGCCATGGCTGGCGGGCCGGCGCGAGCTATCAGGCCAATATGGGCGCCATTGCCGGCTGGAACTCGGCCAGCGTCTACCAGCAGGCCATTGCCCGCATCGCGGAAGCGATCGACGGCAATTGATGCCATCTCCACTCGACAGAAAAGCCCGGCCATGTGCCGGGCTTTTTGTTTATGGAGCAGGTGAAGCCCAGACGCTCGGAACGACCAGATACGCTCTCAGTAATGCGCGTAGCCGCTCAACGGGCATTTCTGGGAAATCGGAACCTGGAAGCTGCCGTCAATGCCGCTGCAGTTGCGGAATTTGGACGACCGCGGCGCCGTAGCCGCCTTTGAGCTGGCTTTAGTGTCCATTTTGGTCGGCTCGTCGGAATGCGCATAGCCGCTCACCGGGCATTTCCGGGAAAGGGGAACCTGGAAGGGGCCGTCAAATCCGCTGCAGGTACGGAACTTGGACGACCGCGGCGCCGTAGCCGCCTTTGACCTGCCCTTGGTGTCCATTTTGGTCGGTTCGTCGGAATGCGCATAGCCGCTAACCGGACATTTCCGGGAAACGGGAACCTGGAAGGGGCCGTCAAATCCGCTGCAGGTACGGAACTTGGACGTCGGTGCCGCCAGGGCTTGCGGGGACTGGCATCCGCCGAAGATGACTGCCGCTGAAAGCAAGAGAAAAATACCGTTCTTCATCGTCGAAGTCCCTCCATAGCTAGGATCAGGCTCGAAGCCCAATCACTCGGTCTCAATAATGCGCGTAGCCGCTCAATGGGCATTTCTGGGAATCGGGAACCTGGAAGGGGCGGAGGAGCCGCCCTTGGCCTGCCCTCGATCGCCAGCGGGAGTCCGGCAACTTACGATTAGCCGCCGCCCAAGGGGCATTTCCGGGAAGCGGGAACCTCGAAGGTGCCGGTGAAAACATTTGAGCAGGTATGGAATCTGGCGTTCCGCGGCGCTGAGGTGGCCACGCTTGACCTGGCCTTAATCTCCCTTTCGGACGGCTGCTCGAAATGCCCGTAGCCACCCGGCGGGCATTTCCGGGAGGCGGGAGCCTGGAAGATGCCGTCTCTCCCGGTGCAATTACGGAAGTTGGACGTCCGCGGCGCCGGGGTTTTCGTAACCGCAGCCGGCTTTGGCTTGCCCTTGAGGACCATCCAGATTTCGGTCGGCTGGTCGAGCTGCAGGTTGTTGACATCGGAATAGGTGATGCGGCCGCTGCGCACGCCGGCGGCAAGGCGTTCGCAGAACAGGGCCGGCATGCGCTCCAGCGACACACCCATGAAACCGGCGATATCGTGCTTGAGCGTGATGTTCCATGCGCGGGCTTCGGCGATGCAGCCGTCCAGATCCGGCTTGGCCTCACGCTTCGCGGCCTGTGACGTCTGGCACGCCGCGAAAGCGATAGCCGTCGCAAGCAGAACAGAAATAGCTTTTTTCACTGTCAAAACCCCGCCGATCCCGCGGCGGAACTTAGATGAAGCTGCCGAAAGGTCAAACGGGAACTTAGTCCGGTCGCTCTTATTTCCCTTATATTAGGAGATGGAAATAAAAACCCGGCGTGTCCACCGGGTTTCTTGGTCGTTTCTGCCTTCGCGGGGACCGGCACAGCGTCCCGCAGCAACTATGTCAGCCCTTGCGCGTGCGCGCTGCGAGCGTCCTCAGCCGGAGCGCATTGAGGCGGATGAAGCCGGCGGCGTCCTTCTGGTCGTAGGCGCCGCGGTCGTCCTCGAAGGTGACCAGCGCGTCGGAATAGAGCGTCTTCTTCGACTTGCGGCCGGTGACCATCACATTGCCCTTGTAGAGCTTCAGCCGCACAGTGCCTTCGACATCCTCCTGGCTCTTGTCGATCATCGCCTGCAGCATCAGCCGCTCGGGCGAGAACCAGAAGCCGTTGTAGATCAGCTCGGCATAGCGCGGCATGAACTCGTCCTTGAGGTGGGCGGCACCGCGGTCGAGCGTGATCGATTCGATGGCGCGGTGGGCGGCGATCAGGATGGTGCCGCCGGGCGTTTCGTAGACGCCGCGCGATTTCATGCCGACGAAGCGGTTCTCGACGAGGTCGAGCCGGCCGATGCCGTTGTCGCGGCCGAGGTCGTTGAGCGCGGCCAGCATCGTCGCCGGCGACAGCTTCTTGCCGTTCAGCGCAATCGGGTCGCCCTTGAGGAACTCGATCTCGATCTCGGTGACCTTGTCCGGCGCGTCCATCGGCGAGACGGTGCGCTGGTGGACGAATTCCGGCGGTTCCGTCCACGGATCCTCCAGCACCTTGCCCTCCGAGGAGGAGTGCAGCAGGTTGGCGTCGACCGAGAACGGCGCATCGCCGCGCTTGTCCTTCGGCACGGGAATCTGGTGCTGTTCGGCGAAGTTCAGCAGGTCGGTGCGCGACTTGAAGGACCAGTCGCGCCACGGCGCGATGACCTTGATGTCGGGGTTAAGCGCGTAAGCCGACAGCTCGAAACGGACCTGGTCGTTGCCCTTGCCGGTAGCGCCGTGAGCAATCGCGTCGGCGCCGGTTTCCTTTGCGATCTCGACGAGGTGCTTGGAGATCAGCGGCCGGGCGATCGAGGTGCCGAGCAGGTAGGTGCCTTCATAGACGGCATTGGCGCGGAACATCGGGAAGACGAAGTCGGCGACGAATTCCTCGCGCACGTCGACGATGCGGATGTCCTTGATGCCCATCAGCTCGGCCTTGCGGCGGGCCGGCTCCAGCTCGCCGCCCTGGCCTAGGTCGGCGGTGAAGGTGACGACTTCGGCGCCGAGCTCGGTCTGCAGCCATTTCAAGATGATGGAGGTGTCGAGGCCGCCGGAATAGGCGAGCACGACTTTCTTCACGCTTTTGGTCTTGGACATTTTTGGCGGTTCCGCGGGAAAGGTTTCGCGGGCGAGGTATCACGGCGTTTCCGGGCTGCGCAAGAGACGAACCGGCCTTTGATGCCAGCAAGGGCTGGACCAGACGCCGCGCCGGTCAGCCGCTGGCGAAGCTGAAATGGCTGCGTTATAGGCTCCGCGATCCTTCTCTAGGGCGCGCGCGACCGATGTCCTTGCTTCCCGACGCAACGACGCTGATCCAGTTCGCCATCGCCACGGTGATCCTGGCGATCACGCCGGGGCCCGACATGACGCTGTTCGTGTCGAGGACGCTGAGCCAGGGCCGCACCACCGGTTTTGCCTCGATGGCAGGGGCGCTCTGCGGCACGCTGATCCACACCACACTGGTGGCGGTCGGGGTCTCGGCGCTGATCGTCGCCTCGCCGATGGCCTTTTTCGTCCTGAAAATCTTCGGCGCCGGCTATCTGGTCTTTCTGGCGTGGCAAGCGGTCAGCAAGGGCTCGGCCTTCTCGCCGGAGAAGAAGGCCGGCCCGCGTATCTCGCTGTTCCGCAGCTGGGCGGCCGGGCTCGGCGTCAATTTGCTCAACCCGAAGATCATCATGTTCTTCATGACGTTTTTGCCGCAGTTCGTCTCCGCGCACGACCCGAACGCGCCCGGAAAGCTGTTCTTCCTCGGCGTCATGTTCATCGTGCTGTCGACGCCTGTGGTGGTGCCAATGGTGCTGGCGGCGGAAAGATTTTCGGCGGCGATGAAGGCAAGCCCCCGCGTGATGCGGGTGGTCGACTATCTGTTCGGCGGCGTGTTCTCGGCCTTCGCGCTCAAGATCCTGACGGCCCAGGCGAAATAGGCTGGGTCTCGCGCCAGCTGCCGGCCCAGCGACCGGCGGCGAGCCAGTAGAAGATGCCACCGACCATGCCGGAGCCGATCACCGCCAGGATGGCGCTGGTATCGGTGATGACGAAGTCGGGATCGCCGCTCTGGCGGACGAAACCGAGGAAGGCCGCGGCGACGCCGCCGCCGGCGATCGCATAGAACAGCCAGTCGCGCCGTCCGAGGATCTCGGCGGCGACGATGACGACCGCCGCCGGCATGAAGGCGAAATAGGCGACGAACAACGCCACGACGGGGATCGAGAAATAGAGCGAGGCGGTCGCCGTCGGGTGGGCCTGGTCGGGCGTATAGCCGAGCGAGCCCAGGAACAGGATGTTGAGGAAGGCGCTGGCCGCCAACGAGGCGGCGATGTAGCCGACCAGGATGACAGCGAAGCGGATGAGGTAGGCGACGAAGCGGCTCACGCCTCGCCGTGCCCGGCGATCATCATCGCTTCCAGCGCCAGCCGGTCGACCTTGCGCATGCGTTCCGATTCCGACTTCAGCTGACCGCAGGCGGCGAGGATGTCGCGGCCGCGCGGGGTGCGGATCGGCGAGGCGTAGCCGGCATTGTTGATGTAGTCGGCGAACTTCTCGATCGTCTCCCAGTCCGAGCACTGGTAGTTGGTGCCCGGCCACGGGTTGAACGGGATCAGATTGATCTTGGCCGGGATGCCCTTCAAGAGCTTGACCAGCGCCTTGGCGTCGTCGAGGGAATCGTTGACGTCCTTCAGCATCACATATTCGAAGGTGATGCGCCTTGCGTTGGAGAGGCCGGGATAGGCGCGGCAGGCGGCGATCAGCTCCTTCAGCGGATACTTCTTGTTGATCGGCACCAAAAGGTCGCGCAGATCGTCATTGGTGGCATGCAGCGAGATCGCCAGCATGACGCCGATCTCCTCGCCGGTGCGGAAGATTTCCGGCACGACGCCGGAGGTCGACAGCGTGATCCGGCGCTTCGACAGTGACAGGCCGTCGCCATCGGAGGCGATCAACAGCGCCTTCTTCACCGCCTCGAAATTGTAGAGCGGCTCGCCCATCCCCATCATGACGATGTTGGAGACCTTACGTCCTTCTGCGGGCACGATGGCGCCGTCGGGCGTGTCGCGGTCTGGGAAGTCGCCGAGCCGGTCGCGGGCGGTGAGCAGCTGCGCCAGGATTTCTTCCGTGGTCAGGTTGCGCACCAGCTTCTGCGTGCCTGTGTGGCAGAACGAGCAGGTCAGCGTGCAGCCGACCTGCGAGGAGATGCAGAGCGTGCCACGGCCTTCCTCGGGGATATAGACGGTCTCGATCTCGACCGGGCGGCCGGCGCCGCGCGGCGGAAAGCGGAACAGCCATTTGCGGGTACCGTCGGCGGAGATCTGCTCCTCGACGATCTCGGGCCGCGCGACGGTGAAATGCCTGTCGAGTTCGGCGCGCAGGTCCTTGGAGATGTTGAACATGCCGGAAAAGTCGGAGACGCCGCGCACATACATCCAGTGCCAGAGCTGCT
>NZ_RZOF01000007.1:0-48730 GCF_003998955.1 Mesorhizobium sp. M4B.F.Ca.ET.017.02.2.1
ATGGCGGGGCGATCGGCATGGTCAACTTCAACGGCGACATGAACACCGGGCTGACGCTGCGCACCATCCGCATCAAGGACGGCATCGCCGAGGTGCGCGCCGGCGCCACGCTGCTCTTCGACAGCATTCCCGAGGAAGAAGAAGCCGAAACCGACTTGAAGGCATCCGCCATGCTCTCCGCCATCCGCGACGCCAAGACCGGCAATGCGGCCGGTGCCGAACGCGCCACCGCGCACGTCGGCGACGGCGTCAACATCCTGCTGGTCGACCACGAGGACTCCTTCGTCCATACGCTCGCCAACTACTTCCGCCAGACCGGCGCCAATGTCTCCACGGTGCGCACGCCGGTGCCGGAAGAGGTTTTCGAGCGGCTGAAGCCCGACCTCGTCGTGCTGTCGCCCGGACCCGGCACGCCGAAGGATTTCGACTGCGCCGCCACGATCAAGAAGGCGCGCGCCCGCGACCTGCCGATCTTCGGCGTCTGCCTCGGACTGCAGGCGCTGGCCGAGGCCTATGGCGGCGAGCTCAGGCAGTTGCACATTCCGATGCACGGCAAGCCGTCGCGCATCCGCGTCTCCAAGCCGGGCATCATCTTCTCCGGCCTGCCCAAGGAAGTGACCGTCGGCCGCTACCACTCGATCTTCGCCGATCCGGTGCGCCTGCCCGACGATTTCCTGGTCACCGCCGAGACCGAGGACGGCGTCATCATGGCCTTCGAGCACCGCAAGGAGCCGATCGCCGCCGTGCAGTTCCATCCGGAATCGATCATGACGCTTGGCCACAATGCCGGCATGCGCATCATCGAGAACATCGTTGCGCATCTGCCGCGCAAGGCCAAGGAAAAGGCAGCCTAGCAGCGATGGCCGCAACGGAAGACATGGCGGCGGCCGCGGCAAAAGCCGCAGCCAAGCGCAAGGTTGCCAGCCTTGCCTTCTGGTCGATCGTCATCGCCTTCCTGGTGATGGGGCTGAAGTTTGTCGCCTGGCAGATGACCGGCTCCGTCGCCCTCTATTCCGACGCGCTGGAATCGATCGTCAACGTCATCACGGCGACCGCCGCTCTCTGGGCCATCCGCATCAGCCACAAACCAGCCGACAGCGACCATCCTTTCGGTCATCACAAGGCCGAATATTTTTCGGCGGTGCTCGAAGGCGTGCTGATCGTCGTGGCGGCGATGCTGATCATAGCCAAGGTGTGGCAGTCGCTGCAGAACCCGGCACTGATCGAACAGCCCTGGGAGGGCTTGATGATCAACGGCGGCGCTGCTGTGGTCAATGCCGCATGGGCCTTGGTGCTGATCCGCAACGGCCGCGCCGAACGATCGCCGGCATTGGTGGCCGACGGTCAGCATATCATGACCGACGTGCTGACTTCGGTCGGCGTCATCGTCGGCCTTGTTGCCGCGGTGATGACCGGCTGGCGGATCCTCGACCCGCTGCTTGCGCTGCTCGTGGCGCTGAACATCCTCTACCAGGGCTGGAAGCTTACCGGAGAATCGCTGAGCGGCCTCATGGACCGCGCGGTGGATACGCAGGAGCATATGCGCATCCGCGACATCATCTCGGCCAATTCGAAGGGCGCGCTTGAGGTGCACGACCTCAAGACGCGCATCGCCGGCCGCGCCACCTTCATCGAATTTCACATGGTCGTCGACGCCGGTATGACGGTGGGCGACAGCCATGTCATCTGCGACCGCATCGAGGACGCGCTGAAGGCCGAAATCCCCTCGGTCCGCGTCACCATCCATGTTGAGCCGGACGATGAGGCGAAGCTGCCCAAGGGCACGACGGCGGTGCCGTTCGCTTGATCTCGAGCAAGGTCTGTTGATGCGAGAACCGGGGCGGAGCGTACTTGAAGTACGTGAGCACCGGAAGCGCAGGAAGTTGCCGTTCGCAGGCCGGCATCACCTGAAACGACAGACCTTACGGTGCGCAGGCCGACTGCGGCATTGGGTTCAGCCGATAGACCTTGTCGTCGGACTTCGTCTTGCCATCCGCCGCCTGCGAGCAGAGATCGACGATGGCGAGCGCGCTGTTGGGGTTGGCCAGCATCATCGTGCCGTTGGCGCCGCGCTTGAGGAAAATCTCCTTCTGCGAGACGTCGCAGGCAAAATCGCTCATCTTCGAGCTTGCCGCGCAGCGCCACTGGTCGGCCTCGCCCTGGCAGGAATAGGTCTGCGTGACCTTGCCCGTTTTCAGCCTGGTCGTCACCGAAACGGCGATGTCGGCACCGTCCGGCCAGTTGGCCACATCGCCGCCTGAAGCGTAGGAGGCGAGTTCGACCGGCCCGCGGAAAACCCGGATCGACTGAGTCACCTGGTCGGGGTGCGATTTCAGATGCGCGGCATCGTAGTCGCGGCCATAGCAGAAGGCCTGGTCGGGCTTCAGCCGCTCCCGCAACGGCGCCCCGAGCGCCGGATCGATCGGATCGATGCGCGCGAATTCCGCCTTGCAGGTCGCGGCCGGCATCGGGTCGAGGCGGAAATTGTCGTCCTCGCTGCCCAGCGCCTGCTTGTTGTACTGCGCCGTGCCGAGTTCCTCCTCCGCGCCGGCGTCGAGATAGACATCGGGCTGTACGTTGGAGACGATCAGCCGGCCTTTGTCGTCGACCTTGAGCGAAGCGAGCGTGCGGTCGCATTCCATGCCGCAATGGATCTGGCCGCTCTTGCCGTCCTCGGATTGACGCTTGCACCAGCCTGCTGCCCATTCCGGCTTCTTGGTGCCGCGCACCGTGGTGGTGAGAAAGCCATCATAGGCGGCGCCGCCAAACGTGCTCGGCTCCTCGTTCGGCCGGCTGACCGGATCGTGGCCATAGTAAAAGAAGATGCGCGCCACCTTCTGCTTTGGATGCGCCTTGAGGTGCGCCGCGTCGTAGACGCGTCCGAAACAGGCATCGGCGCCGTTGGGGCTGAGTTCCGTCAGCTTGGGAGTGTCGTCGGCAAGAGCCGCGCCGACAACGAACAATGCAGCGCCAAGCGCCGCGCCCACCGCTATCCTCGACGTCATGTGACCCTCCTCCCACCGACAGGACGTGACTGCGATTCATGCTAGTCTAGGAGCAGTTCCGGGAAAAGCGTGTAACGGTTTTCCATAGGGAATTGCGTAGAAACAAATGGTTAGCGAGGCCGGGGCCACGCAAGACCATAGTGCCCGGCTGGTGGAGGAAGAGCGATGCTGCGCCGAGATATTTTCCGTGCCGGTCTTGCCGGGGCCGCCGGCCTTTTCGGACTGCGCCAGGTCAAGGCGGCTACCGCGGAGGAGGAAAGGCTGAAGGTCGCCTATCACCTCAGCGACGTCGACAAGGCCAATTTCGTCCTCGGCAACATCAAGAACCACTACGAAGGCACCGGCGGCAATGTCGACATCGTGCTTGTCGTGCATGGCCCGGCCCTTGCGGCCTTTAAGACCAAGGCCGCATCCGGCGCCACGTCCGGCCGGTTTGCCGGGCTGGTCCAGCAGGGGCTGGTTCCGCAAGCCTGCGGCAACACCATGCATGGCATGGACATCACGCTTGCCGACCTGCTCGCCGGCTTCCAGGTCGCCGACAAGGGCGGCGTCGTCAAGCTCGCCGAGCTGCAGCGCCAGGGCTATGTCTATCTCAGGCCCTAGAGTCCCGGGATTACGACCGGAGGCTTGAATACCGGGGCGGCGAGGTCCTACCAAGGACGGGCGAAAATTCGGAGGATCGAAATGCCGGCGACCGCTAGCTCTGCCCTTGTCATCCCGGATCTCGCAGATAGAGCGGTGCTGGTCACCGGGGCATCGACCGGCATCGGCGCCGCCCTTGCACTGGCCTATGCGAAGCAGAAATGCCGCGTCGCTCTCCACTACAATGCGAGCCGCGAGGCCGCCGAGAGGCTCGCCGGCATCATCCGCGACCGCGGCGGCGAGGTCTTCCTCACCCGGGGTGATTTCTCGGTGTCCGCCGATGTCGAGCGTGTCGTCGAGGAGAGTGCCAGCCATTTCGGCCGCCTTGACGGGCTGGTCAACAATGCCGGCGGCATGCTCGGCCGGGTTGCCTATGCCGAGCAGACCCAGGCGCATTATGACGCGGTGATGGACCTCAACGCGCGGTCCGTGCTCACCGCCTCGCGCAAGGCGATACCCTGGCTGAAGCGCCAGGGTGGCTTCATCGTCAACACCTCCTCGATCGCCGCCCGCAATGGCGCCGGCGGCGGCGCCGGCCTCTACGGCTCGGCCAAGGCCTTCGTCTCCAACGTGACCCGCGGCATGGCCAAGGAACTGATAGGCTTCGGCATCCGCGTCAACGCCGTGGCGCCGGGCACCATCGCCACGCCCTTCCACGAACGCTATTCGACCGATGAACAGATGAAGGGCATGGTCGCCACCATTCCGCAGGGGCGCGCCGGCACCGCCGAGGATTGCGTCGGCGCCTATCTGTTCCTGTCGTCCGACCTGTTGAGCGGCTATATCACCGGCCAGGTGATCGAGGTGAACGGTGGCCAGTTGATGCCGTGAGGCGCCGACTGCATACTCTTGTCGCGCAACCGTAAGGAGACATGGGCAAATGTACGGACTGATCGGCAAGATGCGGGCGGCGCGCGGTCAGCGCGATGCGGTCATGGACGTGCTGCGCGAAAGCACCGGCGCCTTGCCCGGTTGCCTGAGCTACATCATCGCCACCGACCCCGCCGATGCCGACGCGATCTGGGTCACCGAGGTGTGGACCGACCAGGCGAGCCACAAGACGTCCTTGCAATTGCCCGAAGTCCAGGCGGCGATCGCCAAGGCGCGGCCCTTCATCGCCGGTTTTGAATTCCAGGTGGAGACCCATCCGGTCGGCGGCTTCGGCTTGCCCGCCGGCAACACCGGCTGACGCCCTGGAGCAACGCAAATCAGGACTTTTGCGCGGGAAATGGGTTCGCATTTGTCCCCGCCCGGTCTAAGAGCCGGGTATGGACTCCTCGCCGGAACAACCGCCCGTTGAACGCATGGCGCAACTCCGTCCGCCGCGGCAGTGGCTGGTGCTGCTGGCGCTCTCGCTGCTGTTCGCCGGCGCGCTGGAAGTCGCCGCCCTGCCGGCGGCGCTGCTGATCGGACCGATGCTGGCGGCGATCCTCGCCGGAACCAACGGCGCCACGGTGCGCGTGCCGCGCCCCCTGTTCGGCTCGGCGCAAGCCGTCGTCGGCTGCCTCGTCGCCGCTTCGATCTCCGCCGACATCTTCCCCGTCTTCTACAAGGAATGGCCGCTCTTCCTTGGCGCCGTGATTGCGACCGTCGCCGCCTCCAGCCTGCTTGGCTGGCTGATCAGCCGCTGGCGCATATTGCCCGGCACCACGGCAGTCTGGGGCTCGTCGCCGGGAGCGGCCACGGCCATGGTGCTGATGGCGGGCGCCTTCGGCGCCGACCAGCGGCTCGTCGCCTTCATGCAGTATCTGCGCGTCATCTTCGTCTCGATGACCGCGGCACTGATCGCCCGCATGTGGGTCGACACATCGGGCATCGAAGCCCCGGCCATCGTCTGGTTCCCGGCGATCGAATGGATGGCCTTTGCCGCGATGCTCGCTGTCGCGCTTGTCGGCGGCCTGCTCGGCCGGCTTTGCCGGCTGCCGTCGCCGTTCTTCCTCGGCACCTTCATCTTCGGCACCATCGTCCATCTCGGCTTCGGCGTGGAGATGCAATTGCCGCAATGGCTGCTCGCCGTCAGCTACGCCCTGATCGGCTGGTCGATCGGCCTGAACTTCACCCGGCCGATCCTGCGCCACGCGACCCGCGCATTGCCGCAGATCATCGGCTCGATCGTGGCGCTGATCGCCTTTTGCGGCGGCATGGCATTCGTCATCAGCCGCGTGCTCGGCATCGATCCGCTCACCGCCTATCTGGCGACCAGCCCCGGCGGCATGGACAGCGTCGCCATCATCGCCGCCGCGGCGCAGAACGTCGACATTTCCTTCGTCATGGCGCTGCAGTCGGCCCGCTTCCTCGTCGTGCTGCTCGTCGGCCCGAGCGTGGCGCGGCTGGTGGCGAGAAGCATCAAGGAATAGGGCAAAGCGCCCGAACCTGCCTGGAAAGGCCCTTGTGCCGCCGGCATCGGCAAGCTTCGCAAAACCGCGGACCGGGTCGGTGCGGTTCAATCCAGCCGCTTCATCAGGTCCTCGTCCAGCCAGCGGCCGAAGAAATAGACCAGCTGCTTGTGCCACCATGGCCAGTCATGGCTGACATCGCCGCCCCAATAGTCGACCCAGGCGGGGATGGACTTGTCGCGCAGCACCTGTTCCAGTTCGCGCGTTTCGACCAGCATGCGCTCTTCCCAGGCGCCCTGCCCGCAGCAGAAGATCAGCCTCAGCGCCCGCAGCCGGCCGAGCAGCTTCTGGTCCACGATGCCCGGCAGGTAGTCGAGCGGCGAGTTGAAGAAGATGCTGCCCTCGAGCGTCCGGCCGAAGAAATCGCGGGTCGAATAGACGCCGGACAGCGCAATGACGCCGCTGGCCAGCTCCGGAAAGCGGAAGACGAAGTTCGACGAATGATAGCCGCCCATCGAACAGCCAGAGAACAGCGGCTTCAGATTGCGCCCGCCATTGGCCTTGGCGGCAATCGACTGCAGTTCCGGCAGTGCTTCCTCGCGCACATAGCGGAAGTAGGCTTCATGACGCGCGATGCGCTGCGCAGGATCGCCATGTTTGTCGAAGAAGGATTCGGAATCGATGCCGTCGAGCGTGAACAGCTGGATGCGGCCTGTATCGATGAATTCGGCCAGCGCCCCCACCCCGCCGGAATCCTCGAACTGGTAGAAGCGCCCTTGCGAGGTCGGGAACACCACGACCGGCCGGCCGGCGTGGCCGTAGCGCTTGTACTCCATGTCGCGGCCGAGATTTTTGGCAAACCCCTTGTGGTAGGAGACGTCCATCGCTCACGCCTTTTCCGCGTGGATGTAGTCGACCGCCTGGCGCAGCGCCGTCTGGTCCTTCGAACGCATCTGGTAGGCGTAATTCCCCATGGCGCGGCTGAAAACCTCTTCGATTGCCTGGTGATGGACGATCTTGTCGCCATGGGCGGCTAGCACGTCCGCATGGCTGTGCAAATAGTCGAGGTGGCGTTTGCGGCTGGCGTAGGCGGTGAAATACTTGCCTTCGTAGGGTCCGCCGGCGGCGTCCTTGACCACCATGTCGGCCCATGCCGCATAGACGTCGACGTCGAACGTGTAGTTGATGGCATCCGTCATCCAGGCGCCCGGCGGGCGCATGTTGACCTCGAGCGCGATGACGCGCTTGTCCTTGGTCTCGAACAGCTCGATGTGGAAGAACCGCTCGCGGACGTCGAACGCCTTGAGGATTTTGCGGCCCGCCTCTTCCACCGCCGGGCTGATTTCGGGAAAGCAGGTGTAGCTCATGTGGCGGTCGCGGTTGACCACCTCCATGACGCTCTGATCGTAGCGGTGGCTGGCCGCCAGCACCACCTCGCCGTCGCGGTTGACCAGACCGTCGAACGTCACCACCAGCCCCTCGATGAATTGCTCCATGACGAAGGTCACGCCCTCCGGCTTGTCCCGGAAGAACTGGTCGAGCTCCTTCGCATTGGAGATCTTGAACGTGTTCGAGGCGCCCGAGCCGGAATCAGGCTTCACCACCACCGGATAGCCGACGCGGCGGATGAAGGTCATGGCGCCCGCCCGATCGGAGCATTTGCGCTGCGGAATGGTCTCGACGCCGCTCTTGCGGAAAAAGGCGCGCATGCGGCTCTTGCGCTTCAGGTTCTTCACGAAATCGAGCTTGGTGCCGAAGATATTGAAGTCGGTGCGGATGTTGGCTTCCAGCTCCAGCCAATGCTCGTTGAGCGACTCGAAACGGTCGATGCGCCCCCATTTGTGGATGAAATGGCCCATCGCCCGGAACACCGGCTCGTAGTCCTCCATGTCGGCGACGCGGTAATATTCCGACAGCGCCGCCTTCAGTTTTCCGCTCAGCGCCTCATAAGGCGCATCGCCGATGCCAAGCACGGTGGCGCCGGCCTTCTTCAGCCGATCGCAGAAGTCGGCGCCATTGGCCGGAAAATGCGGCGAGAAGAACACAAAATTCATGGATGGGCCTCCCCCGGCGTCGCTGCCTCGTCCGGCGAGTTTGGCGCATTTGCCGGACGTGGGGAAGAGCCTGGCCGCGCCGGCACTTGCCTCTCGAATGCTGCTCCTGTATGAGAACCGCCATGAACACGCGCGCCTCCTCTGTCGCTTCCCGTCCGACCGGCTTTGCCGGCGAGACCGTGCGCGCGCTTGCTTCCACTCTGCTTCTTCTCGGCCTTATCGGCGATCGCCGGGTTCGCTGAAGGAGCGCCCGGCGGTCGAAATCGCCGCTTACGCGCACGCTCCTTGGCCAGTTGGCAAGTCACATCAAGCGAACGAAACTTTGGTAAAGGCGCCGCTCGGCACCAATCCGTCTGAAGGCGGATCCGCGAGCCGCCGGGAGAGATGACGATGAACGCACGAGAAGACATTCAGGCTGACCATGCCGAGAAGGGCATGACGGACGCCGCCCGCAAATACCAACCCTACCCGACCGTCGGCCTCACCGATCGCACCTGGCCGTCGAAGGTCATCGACAAGGCGCCGATCTGGTGCTCGGTCGACCTGCGCGACGGCAACCAGGCGCTGATCGACCCGATGGGCCATGAGCGCAAGGCGCGCATGTTCGCGCTGCTGCTCGACATGGGCTTCAAGGAGATCGAGATCGGTTTCCCTTCGGCCTCGCAGACCGATTTCGATTTCGCGCGCTGGTGCATCGAGGAAGGCAACGTGCCGGCCGATGTCTCGCTGCAGGTGCTGGTGCAATGCCGCCCGGAGCTGATCACCCGCACCTTCGAGGCGCTGAAGGATGCCAGCAACCCGATCGTGCACTTCTACAACTCCACCAGCGAATTGCAGCGCCGCGTCGTCTTCGAAAAGGACGTTGCCGGCATCAAGCGCATCGCCACCGACGCCGCCAAGATGATCACCGACATGGCGGCAAAGGCCGGCGGCGGCTATCGCTTTGAATACTCGCCGGAGAGCTTCACCGGCACCGAGCTCGAAGTCGCGCTGGAGATCTGCAACGCGGTAACCGAGATCGTGAAGCCGACGGCTGAAAACAAGCTGATCATCAATCTGCCTTCGACGGTCGAGATGTCGACGCCCAACATCTACGCCGACCGTATCGAGTGGATGTGCCGCAATCTCGACAATCGCGAGAACCTGATCGTCTCGCTGCATCCGCACAACGACCGCGGCACCGGCATCGCCACCACCGAGCTCGGCCTGATGGCCGGCGCCGACCGCGTTGAGGGCACGCTGTTCGGCAATGGCGAGCGCACCGGCAATGTCGACATCGTCACGCTGGCGCTCAACATGTACACACAAGGCGTCGATCCTGAGCTCGATTGTTCCGACATCAACCGGATGAAGGACGTCTATGAATATTCGAACCAGCTGAAAATCCCGGAGCGCCATCCATATGTCGGCGAGCTGGTCTACACCGCCTTTTCCGGCTCGCACCAGGACGCCATCAACAAGGGCATGAAGGCGCTGAAGAAGGCCAACACGCCGCTCTGGGAAGTGCCCTATCTGCCGATCGACCCTGCCGATGTCGGCCGCACCTACGAGGCGATCATCCGCATCAACTCGCAGTCCGGCAAGGGAGGCATCGCCTATGTGCTGCAGGCCGACTACGGGCTCAATCTGCCGCGCAATCTGCAGATCGAGTTCAGCCAGGCCATCCAGGCGATCACCGACGCCGAAGGCAAGGAAGTGCCGGCCAAGCGCATCCATGAGCGCTTCCTCGATACCTATGTCGACCAGCCCCGCGCCCGGCTGAAATTCATCGACCACCAAACCTATCCCGACACCGAGGTGAAGGGCCGGCGCGTGATCGAGGCGGTGATCCTCGACAAGGGCAAAGAGGTGACCATCACCGGCACCGGCACCGGCCCGATCGATGGGTTCGTCGATGCGCTGTCGCGCCATGTCGGCGTCGAGATGTCGGTGCTCGACTATTCCGAACATTCGCTGCAGCGCGGCTCGAATGCCTCCGCCATCTCCTATGTCGAGATGGAGCACCCCGGCGGCAAGCTGTTCGGCGCCGGCATCAACACCAACATCGTCGCCGCTTCGCTGGAGGCTGTGGTCTCGGCCGCCAACCGCATCGTCGGCCGCAAGGCGGGCTGATCAATGCCTACCCGGAGCGTCGCACGTCCGCGGCGCTCCGCACGCATTGCGATACCGGCCCCGTTAACCATGGGCAATTATCCGGTGGCTTACGCGATAGCATAATACAAGTATGCTTGTGCGGCAGTCCCATCACTATATGATCGCGCCCTAACCTGTGCCGACTTCGAGAGGTTCGACACTTGCAGCATGCCACGCCTGCCGCCCCCGCAGTGCGCGAGACACTTGAGCGACTGCTTGCCAGCGAAACATTCGGACGCTCGGAGCGTGCCCGAAAGCTGCTGCGCTATCTGGTCGAGCGCGAGCAGGCCGGCGAAGGCGACCGGCTCAAGGGCTTCTCCATCGCCATGGATGTTTTCGGCAGGGACGGCGACTTCGACCCGTCGACCGATGCCGTGGTGCGCGTGCAGGCGGGCAGGCTGCGCGAGCTTCTGCAGCACTATTTCGCCAATGAAGGCATTGCCGAACCGGTGCGTATCGCCATCCCGCGCGGCGGCTATGTTCCCTCCTATGAGCTGAATGCCATTCGCCTGCCGGACGAACAAAGGCAGGCGGAGAGCGCCGCTTCGGCCATCGTCGCGCCGGGATTGCCCGAAGAACCCGGCCTTGCTCAGGCGCCGCTGATGTCGCCGCCTGCGGCTTCCGCGCCTGCTCCTTCGCTCACACGCCACCTGCGCTTTTTCTGGGGCGCGTTCGCCCTCGTCATCGCCATGCTGGGCGTGCTCATCCTTCGCCAGGGTGGCGATGCCTTGCTCGGCGGCGCGGATACCGCCTCGACGGTCGAGACGACGGCGACCAGCAGCGTCGCTTCGCCGCCGGCGGAGAACCTGCCTTTGATCTACATCGCCGTGAAGGCGGGCAGTCCGGAAGCTGCACGCGTCGCCGCTTCGCTGCGCTCCGGCCTTGCCGGTTTCGACACCATAGACTTCATTGGACGCGACGCCGACGGCACCCACGATCCGGCCGCCGACGCCACCAGCTTCGTATTCGACATCGTGCCTGGACCCACGCCGAGCGACGTAACGATCGAGCTGCAGAACGTCGCTACCGGCAGGGTGCTTCTGTCGCGCAACCTGACGGCCGAGGACAATGCGCCAGACGCCGTCGAGGACAGCGTCGCCAACATACTGACCTCGACCATTCCGGCCTCCGGGCCGATCTACGGCTATATCGATCAAGGCGGTCTCGGCACCGGCCTGACGCAATGCCTGGTGCTCAACGACAGATACTATCTCGATCAAAGCGCCACGACGCATGAGGCCGCCTACCGTTGCCTCGAGGATCTGGCCCGCCAGGGTGCACGATCGTCACTCGTCTATTCAGAGCTTGCCTCCCTGCATCTCGAGGCCGTCACCGATCACTACGCCTACCCCTCCGGCGCCACGATCGAGCAGGCGATGTCGTTTGCCCATCGCGCCGTGCAGATCGGGCCGACCAGCCCCTATGCGCATCGCGCCTATGGCTATCTCAATTCGCGCCTCGGCAATACGGATGAAGCGATACGCTGGATGCGCAAGGCCCACGAGCTGAACCCTTACGATCTCGGCATGGCCGCGGCCTACGGCTACGGCCTGGTCTTCGCCGGCAGGTACAGCGAAGGTACCCCTATCATGGCGCACGCCGTCGAGACCTTCAGCGGCCATCCGACATGGTGGGACTACGGACTTTTTGTCGGAGCATTCATGCTGGGCGATACGAGGCAAGCTGCCATCGCCAGTGAATCGTTGCGCACGACCGCAACCAAGTCGCATTATCTGGCCGCGCGCCTGATCGGCGCCAAGCTTGCCGGCCGCGACCAGTTGGCCGGCCAGTTGGTCGACGAACTCGTCGCCAAATTCCCGAAATTCGCCGCCGATCCGCGCGCGACCTTCGTCGACCGGAAATACCCCGCCGATCTCACCGACAGGTTGGTCCAAGCTTTGCATGCAGCAGGCCTTGGTAACCCCAGCTAAATTGTACTAGACTGGCGCGACTGATCGCAGAAAATTTACTGGCTGTTGCTCTGGACAAAGAGCAATCGAGCCACAATTTGACTACGGGCGCCCGTTCGGTCGCTTGGGCTTGGGCAAACTCATATTTTCATGGATTCTTCCGTTTATGCCGCCGAACGGGGCGCCGGCTCGAAGGTTGTCGTTTTCCTGCACGGCTTTGGCGGGTGCCATGATGTCTGGCGCCGGGTGATCTCGACGCTGTCTCCCGGTCTGCGGACGCTTGCCTACGACCTGCCCGGCCACGGCCATTCGCTCGGTGTCCCAGGCACATCGGCGCGCTCCGCTGCCAAGGCCATTCTCGCCGACCTGGCGACACGCGGAAGGAAGAAAGTGCATCTCGTCGGCCATTCGATGGGCGGCGCGGTCGCGACCCTGATGGCGTTGAGCGAGCCCGAAAGGGTAGCCTCGCTGACGCTTCTGGCGCCGGGTGGATTTGGCACGGAGATCAACGGGCCGCTGTTGCGCCGCTATGCGGCTGCCGCCGGCAGAAACGAGGTCCGTACCTGTTTGGCCGCCATGTCCGGACCAGGGGAACTGCCCCCGGAAGACATTGTGGATACGCTTGCCGAGATGCGCGAACGCCCCGGTCAGGTGCAGAAGCTTGTCGAGATCGCCGCCGTGATGACCAAGGACGATCGGCAAGGCGCCATTCCGCGCGAACAGTTGGGCACGCTCGCCATGCCGGTGATGGTGGTCTGGGGCACGGACGACGCCATGCTGCCGGTTGCCCAGGCTGACGACTTGCCGGAGCATTTTCACCTGCATCATGTGCTGGAAGCCGGCCATATGCTGGTCGAGGAAGCATCCGATCTGGTCGCTTCCGCCGTGCGTCGCAACACAAGTCGGCGCCCCAGGCGCTCGGCCATGGCGTAAGGGCGGCAAGGCTGAACCGCCATCTCGGCAGTGCATTTTGCCGGCGACTGTGTTAACCCGCTGTTAACCAACCGCGAGGCAGCCGCCGATGAAGGACGCAGGCGAGAAAACCACCCCGATCGAGGCGTCGCACAAGCTGTCCGACGCCATCCGCGACGTGAAGAACGCTTTCGCCGATCGCGACGATATCGTCGTCGACATGCGCGATGCGCACCGCATGCGGCTCGATCTGCTTGCCGCCGAGCTCGCCCCTGTCTTTGCCGAGGTGCCCACCGACATGGACAATTTCGACTTCGCGGTCTCGTCAGGTCTGCAGCCGCGCCTGTGGATCGATGCCGTCAGCCACGTCGCCATGGGCCGCGACCGTCGCACCTATCGCTTCCTCAGGGACACGCGCATCGGCCGCGTGGTCCTCGCTGAATCGAGCGAGATGAAGGTCGTCGCCGATCAGGTGACACGCTATGTGGCAGAGCGCGTCGTCGAGCGACAGCGGATGATGGAAGGCGGTGCCGAACATGCCATTCCGAGGCTGCAGCGCGCCTTGGTGACGGAAGCCGAACCGCCTTTGCGGGCGGCCCGGCGCGGCAGGGCCTGGTCGGCTGTCCTGTCCGGTCTCGGCCTGATTGCGGCCGGCGCACTGGTCGGGCTAGCCGTATCGCTCGTACTGTTCTGGGATCGTCTCGCGGCGATGAAGATCAGCTTTTGACCAATGGGCGCGATGCCTCGGCATCGGCTCCCAGTTCGATCACCTGCAGGTCCGACGGCGGCATTGCCGGTCCAGTCAGCCCGCGCCGGGTCAGGCGGACCTGCCAGTCGCCCTTTTCGCCTTCGATGTCGACCAGATTGTACTGCGCCGCCGGGTGCCTGCCGCCGAGCCCCTGCCCGGCCGCGGCGACACCGACGACCGGGATCCTGACACCGCGAGTGCCGATGAAGAACAGGCTCGGATCGTGCGAATGGCCGTGCAGGACAAGCTCGGCGCCATGCCGATTTACCGTCCGCTGGAAGAGCTCGATGCCGAACAGGCGCTTGTTTTGGGAAACGGCGCCGCGCACCGGCGGATGGTGGATCATGACCACCCGGAAAAGGCCGCTGCCGGCCGTTGCGTCCAGTATCTTGCCGAGCCTTCGCGCCTGGCCTGCCCTGAAGAAGCCGTTGGCCATGAACGGCGCGGTGGCGCGCGCCGTCGAAACGCCGATCAGCGCGACATTGCCGCGCACGCGCAGATAGGGAAAGGCATTGCGGTCGACCGGCCCGCCGGTGCCGTCGCCGCTCATCCACGCCGCCCATGACCGGCAGACCTTGTCGAAGGCGCCCGGCACATAGGCATCGTGATTTCCGGGCACGACCGAAACGTTGTCGGGCGAGCCCAGCGTCTCCAGCCAGTGCCTGGCCATCTCGATCTCGCCGTCGAGCGCCAGATTGACCAGGTCGCCGGTGACGGCGAGGTGGTCCGGCTGGCTGGCCTTGAGGTCGGCGACGATCGTGTCGATCACCGCGTCATGCATGTGGCGGCGGCGGTTGCGCTGCCAGTTGACGTAGCCGACCACGCGCTTGGAGGCGAGTTCGCGATAGGTTACACCGGGAAGCGGCCCCAGATGGACATCGGAAATATGCGCGAGCCTGAACATAGCTTCTTCATAAGCGAGCCGCTGCCTGCTTTCCACTCATGGTTTTGCGCCGGCTCGCGGTTCTCCCGGTGACGGAACCCCTCGATCCGGAACAGGCCATGCGTCAGACCGGCTGGCCGGGGCTCAGGGCAAGACTGTTCCATCTGTTGTTCCTGCTCAGGCGGCCGATGACGCTCGGTGTGCGCGGCCTGGTTCACGATCGCGCCTCGAACAGCGTCTTCCTGATCCGCCACACCTATGTGCCGGGCTGGCAGCTGCCGGGCGGCGGCGTCGAGGTCGGCGAAACGCTTCTGGAGGCCCTGGCGCGCGAGCTGGCCGAGGAGGGCAACATCACGATTGCGGCCGCGCCTGTGCTGAAGTCGGTGCATTTCAACCGTCGCTCCAGCAGGCGCGACCATGTCGGCTTCTATCTGATCGAGAGCTTCAAACAGACCGCGCCGAAAGCGCCCGACCACGAGATCGCCGAGGCGGGTTTCTTCCCGCTCGACCGTTTGCCGGAAGCGACGACGCCTGCAACGCTACGGCGGATCGCCGAGATTTTCGCGAAGGCCGAGATCTCGCCTTATTGGTAATTCTAGGCAGCCTTCCCGAACCACGCCCGATCGTGCGGCGCGCCATAGTCGAGCTCCGGCCCGACCGGTACGATGCCCGTCGGGTTGATCGTCTTGTGGCTGCCGTAATAGTGCGCCTTGATGTGATGCAGATTGACCGTCTTCGAGACGCCGGGCACCTGGTAAAGGTCGCGCAGATAGTTCGACAGGTTCGGATAGTCGGCGATACGGCGCAGATTGCACTTGAAGTGCCCGACATAGACCGGATCGAAGCGCACCAGCGTGGTGAACAGCCGCCAATCCGCCTCGGTGATGCGGCCGCCAACGAGATAGCGCTGCTTTGACAGCCGATCCTCCAGGTTGTCGAGGGCCGAAAACAGCTCTTCGAACGCCTCCTCATACGCGGCCTGCGTGGTGGCGAAGCCGGCGCGATAGACGCCGTTGTTGATGGCCGGGTAGACCAGCGCGTTGACGCGGTCGATCTCCGCGCGCAACGCCACGGGATAGAAATCGACGCTCTTGTCGCCCCATTCGTCGAAAGCCGAATTGAGCATGCGGATGATCTCGGAAGACTCGTTCGAGACGATCGTTTCCTCCTTCCTGTCCCACAGCACCGGCACCGTCACCCGGCCCGAATAGGCCGGATCGGCCTTGCTGTAGACCTGGTGCAGGAAATCGAGACCATGCAGCGTGTCGCCGGTGGCGCCGTCCTCGGCAAGGAAGGTCCATCCGTGCGCACCCATGAAATGGTGCACGATGGAGACCGAGATTGCGTCTTCCAGGCCCTTCAGGGCGCGGAAGATCAGCGTCCTGTGCGCCCACGGACAGGCGAGCGAGACATAGAGATGGTAGCGGCCGGGCTCGGCCTTGAAGCCGCGCGTACGACCTTCTGCCGGCGCGCCGTCGGGCGTGACCCAGTCGCGCCATTGCGACTGCGCCCGCACGAACCTGCCGCCATTGTCGGCCGTCTCATACCAGCGATCCTGCCACCTGCCTTCGACCAGCAATCCCATGCAAATCTCCTTGACGCTTGAGCTGCATGTAGGCGCGCGGCGGCGATCCCGAAGACGCGATCTGCTGAACAGACCGTCACTTTGCCGGAATCGAAGAACGAAAACGGCGGATTGCAGCGGCCGGAAATTGATGCTAGCGGAAAATCCGCATGTTGGACTTTGCCACAATCCGGTTCGACCGACGACGAAAGGGCGCCCGCGCTTGATGAAGCGCTGACTGGCGAACGCTGCCGCTTGCAGCAAACCTTTCCTCGCATACCGGAACGCGAAGACCATGAGCCTTGCCGACGTCGAATACCTGCCGGAAACCCCGGCGCATGACCCCGAGATCGAAGCCATTAACGACGAGGCCTTCGGGCCGGGCCGTTTCGTGCTTGCCGCCTACAAGATCCGCGAGGCCGGAGGGCATGATCGCGCGATGTCCTTCGTCGCCGTCGATGGCGACACCGTCGTCGCCTCGGTGCGGATGACGCGTATCGCCGCCGGCGCCGGGCGCGCGCTGATGCTCGGACCGCTTGCGGTGCGCCCCGCCTTCAAGAATCTCGGCATCGGCCGCCGGCTTGTGGCGATCGCGCTGGAAGCCGCCGCCAAGGCCGGCGCACCGGCCGTGATCCTGGTCGGCGACGAGCCCTATTATGGCCCGCTCGGCTTCAAGCGCTTCCCGCGCGGTCAGATTTCCATGCCGCGCCCCGTCGATCTCGACAGGCTGCTTCACCACGAAATCAAACCGGGCGCCGTGGCCAAACTGACGGGCGAGGTCGGCCATGCGGATCAGGCGCGTTTGCCCGAACAAATTCCGGCAATAGCCTGATCCACGGGTCAATCGACACGATTGATCCCGGTCAATCGGCACGATTGATCCCGGTCAATCGGCACGATTGATCCACGGGTCGATTGGCGCATGCCAATCGATCCCGGGTCAAACGGCGCATGCCGATTGATCTCGATTGAAACTTCGATTGACCCCGTCTGCCGTTGCGCCTTCGCGGCGTCCTTCGTAGCATGACCGGAAAAGCGTGGAGGATGCCGGCATGAACCCGAATGGCCAGATAGCGATCGTCACCGGCGGCGGCTCCGGCCTCGGCGAGGCGACGGCGCGTGCCCTCGCCGCCAAGGGCGCCAGCGTCGCCATCCTCGATGTCGGCATCGACCGCGCCAGGAAGGTCGCCGACGATATTGGCGGCATCGCCGTCCAGTGCGACGTCAGCAGCGGCGACAGCGCCGCCGCCGCGATCGCGGACGTGTCGCAAAAACTCGGCGAGCCGCGCATCCTCGTCAATTGCGCCGGCATCGCCATCGGCGTGAAGACGATCGGCAAGGACGGCCCGCACCCGCTCGGCCAGTACCGCAAGGTGATCGAGATCAACCTGATCGGCACCTTCAACATGATCCGCCTCGTTGCCGACCGCGCCGCCAAGCTTGATGCGCTGGATGGCGGCGAGCGCGGCGTCATCGTCAACACGGCATCGGTCGCCGCCTATGACGGCCAGATCGGCCAGGCCGCCTATTCGGCCTCCAAGGGCGGCGTGGTCGGCATGACGCTGCCGGTCGCCCGCGACCTCGCCCGTTCCGGCATCCGCGTCTGCACCATCGCGCCCGGCATCTTCCGGACGCCGATGATGGCCGGCATGCCGCAGGAAGTGCAGGATTCGCTGGGTGCGGCGGTGCCGTTCCCGTCCCGCCTCGGCGAGCCTTCCGAATATGCAGCACTTGCGCTGCACATCGTCGAGAACCAGATGCTGAACGGCGAAACCATCCGCCTCGACGGCGCCATCCGCATGGCCCCCAAATAGCCGCGATGGACACCGGCATTTCCGCTGCCGGAAAGACCGGTCCGCTGGCCGGTCTGACGGTGATCGAAATGGCCGGTCTCGGCCCGGTGCCGCTGGCGGGGCTGATACTGTCGGAAATGGGCGCCGAGGTGCTGCGCATCGAGCGCATCGGCGCAAGTCCGCCTTTGCTGGATCTGCCGGCCGAATACGATCTCGACCGCCACGGCCGCTCCGTCCTGCGCATCGATCTCAAGCGCGGCGAAGGCAGAGAACTGCTGCTCGGTCTGGTCGCAAAGACCGACATGCTGATCGAGGGCTATCGGCCCGGCGTCATGGAGCGGCTTGGCCTTGGACCGGATGCGGCGCTGGCGCGCAATCCCGCGCTGATCTACGGCCGCATGACTGGTTTTGGCCAGGACGGGCCGCTGTCGGGCCGCGCCGGCCACGACATCACCTATCTGGCCTATTCCGGCCTGCTGCACGCCATCGGCAGGCAGGCAAGCCCGCCGGTCCCGCCGCTCAACCTCGTCGCCGATTATGGCGGCGGCGCCATGATGCTGATCGCCGGCCTGCTCGCCGCCTTGTTCCAGCGCTCGCGTTCCGGCAAGGGCCAGGTGATCGACGCCGCCATGGTCGAAGGCGCTTCCATGCTGGCAACGCCGGTGCACGCCTTCATGGCCGCCGGCCTGTGGAGGGACGAACGCGGCGTCAACCTGCTCGATTCCGGCGCGCCCTTCTACGACACCTACGAGACGGCGGACGCGCGCCATGTCGCGGTCGGCTGCCTCGAGCCCCGCTTCTTCGCCGAATTCGCCAGGCTGTTGCCGCTCGACCAGCGTTTCGCGCATGGCCAGTACGACAGGAGCATATGGCCGGCGATGCGCGCCGAAATCGCCGCGCGCATGAGGCAGAAGACGCGCGACGACTGGGAGACGGTCTTCGCCGCGACCGATGCCTGCGTCGCGCCGGTGCTGTCCTTGCGGGAAGCCAGAGACCATCCGCACAATCGCGCCCGTGGCGCCTTTGTCAGATCGGGCGACCTCGATCGCCCCGCTCCGGCGCCACGCTTCTCGCAAACGCCGTCGACGATCGGCGCCGCGCCGACCGATCGTGATCTCAAGCCGGAGACGGTTCTTGCGCGTTTCGGCGTCGCCGGAAGCGAGATTGCGGCCCTTGTCAAATCCGGCGTGATCGGATGATAAGCGCAGCAGAAAAATCAGCTTAAACGGTGAGCGCTCTTGGTAGATCGTAAAAAGGACGTCATCCGCGAGACCGATGCCGAAGCGGTGAGGCTGGCGAAGACGCTGATCCGTAGCGCTCGCTTCGGCGCGCTGGCGGTGATCGAGCCCGGCACCAGGGCGCCGCTGGCGAGCCGGGTCGGCGTTGCCACCGACAGTGACGGCGCGCCGCTGATCCTGGTCTCGATGCTGTCGGCGCATACCGGCGCGCTGCTTGCCGACCCGCGCTGTTCGCTGCTGGTCGGCGAACCCGGCAAGGGCGATCCGTTGGCGCATCCGCGCATAACGCTGGTCTGCCGGGCGAGGCGGCTGGAGCATGGGGCGGAAGAGCACCAGCGCGCCGAGCGGCGCTATCTCAACCGCAATCCCAAGGCAAGGCTCTACGCCGGGCTTGGCGACTTCTCCATTTTCCGGCTCGAGCCCGAGCGTGCCAGCCTCAATGGCGGCTTCGGCAAGGCCTATCTGCTCGATCGCGCCGACCTCATCATCGCCGGACCGATTGTCGAGGACCTGGCCGCAGGCGAGCAATCGGCACTCGACCACATGAATGCCGACCATCTCGACGCGATCGCCGTCTATGCGCTTCATTTCGCCAGGGCCGAGGGTGACGGCTGGGTCGCCACCGGCTTCGACGCCGAAGGCATGGACCTTGCGGCTGGCGATAGCGTATGCCGGGTGTTCTTTCCTGAACCGCTGAAGGCCGCGCGCGATCTGCGAACGGTCCTGGTCGACATGGCAAAGACCGGTCGCGCCGCCGGCTATTCACAAGGGCGATAGTTAATCGCCTAGAATCAAAAGCAAGTCTTGAGATTTGGAAGAAATGTTCTACCCTTTTGGTGTGACGCTGATTCACGAGCGCGCACCCACACGTGAGTTTATGGAATCAGACGCTATTGCCCCCATAGCGTCTGGATGAGCTGAAAAGCATGGGGCATCGATGATCTCGAGCAAGCTAATCGCAAACGCCGAATCGGCAGCCACGTTTCTGACGCTCATGGGCAACGAGAAACGGCTGTTGATCATGAGCTATCTGGTCGACGGCGAAATGTCGGTCGGGGCCATCGCCGAAAAGGTCCAGCTGAGCCAGTCCGCCCTGTCTCAGCATCTGGCGAAGCTGCGCGGACTCGACCTCGTCGAGACCCGTCGCGACCGGCAGATGATCTACTATTCCTGCAAGTCGGAAGCCGCCCGCGAGTTGCTCCGCATGCTGGACGGCATTTTCGGCGACGGCGATCTATCGCGGATGGCCCATCGCCTGCGTCGCGCCGGGGCTTGACCGGCGCGTCCGATCACCCCTTACCTCGCTGACGAATTTTCGCCGGCCGAGGCACGCATGGACATTATCCGCATCGACGATCCGCGGGACCCGCGTGTCGCTGCCTATCTCGATATCCGCGAGCGCGATCTCGTTGGCCGTCACGGCCGTTTCGTCGCCGAAGGCAAGGTGGTGCTCGACGTGCTCTTCTCGGCGGGCCGCTTCGCCGTCGAATCGGTGCTGGTCCTGGAAAACCGGCTGGCTGGTCTCGAGAGCACCTTGCGCAAGGCTGCTCCTGCTCTCCCCGTCTATGTCGCCAGCGGCGAGATCATTGACAGGATCGCCGGATTCCACATGCATCGCGGCATTCTGGCGATCGGCAACAGGGGCGCCGGACAACCCGCCGAGAGTTTGCTGGCTACCCTGCCCGCCGGCGCGCTGGTCGTCGTCCTCGTCGGCATCGCCAATCACGACAATATGGGCTCGATCTTCCGCAACGCCGCCGCCTTCGGCGCCGATGCGGTCTTGATGGACGCGACCTGTTGCGATCCTCTGTACCGCAAGGCGATCCGCGTCTCGGTCGGCGCCGCGCTGAAGGTCCCCTTCGCATCCTTCGGCGACGCCGGCCACATCACCGCCCTGCTCGACCGGCTGGGCTTTGGCCAGTTCGCCCTGTCGCCGCGCGGCGAGACCGACATTCGCGATGCGCAGAGGACGGACCGGCTGGCGCTCTATCTCGGCACCGAAGGCGAAGGCCTGCCCGAGGCTCTGCTCTCCCGCTTGCGCACGGTGCGGATTGCCATGGCGCAAGGCTTCGACAGCCTCAACGTCGCAGCCGCCTCGGCCATCGCGCTGCATCATTTTTCGCGCGGCGGCTGACGCATATCGCCCATGAGGGACAGTCTGGTCGAAGGCTGACCTGGTTTCGGAACGATGCGTGTCGTGTCGATCTCACTCGGCGCGGCCTCAATCCTGAAGACTTCCATGTCATCTGCCAGCGGTACTGGAGCGCCGGTTGCCCTCGATCGCGCATCGCGGGCTGTTTCGGTGATATCCCACAGCGACGTCGCGACATCCAACAGCGCGGAAAGCAGCGGACAAAAGAGCCAGAGAGCGAGCAGGAAAATCGCGGCGACCGCACGGGAGATCATGGCATCGGACATGGTGATGCCCAGCCCTGAGTGCAAGCAGGTTGCGGCGTGCGCTACTTTCCGTTCGGCGAATGCGCCTTTTGCAGCGCCCGCACGCGATCGGCAAGGCTGGTGACGCCTTCTCCATTGGCCGGCCGCCCTTCGCGGGGCGGAGAGGCCAACGCCTTGGCGATGGGCGAATCCGGTCCGTCGAGCTTCATCGTCAGGCTGACGACTTCCGCCGCCAGTTCGTTCATCTGGTCGCGCAGCGCAGCGCTTGCGCCATGCGCATCGCTGCGAGCCCCGGACCTTGATGTCTCGTGGGCGGCAAGGTCGGTCTTGAGGCGCTTGTTCTCGCGCGCCAGCGCCGTCAGCCGCGCCTCCAGTCGCTCGCGCTCGCCGTCCAGTCTGGCGATCGCCTTGTCGATGTCGTTGCCGCTCACGCCGGCCGTCAGGGCCACGGGAGCGGGCGCCGTGGTCTCGCCCTTCGCCCGCTCGCGAAGCCGCGCCAGTTCCTTCTCACGGCGGTCGAGCTTCTCCTCGCGATCGGCAAGCGTGGCGAGTAGGCGCTCGACCTTCTTGTCCAGTTCGCCGGTTCTCTTCTTCTCCGACTTCAGCGCCTCGCGAGCGGCCTTGCTTTCGGCCGTCATCTCCTGGTTGCGCCTGTCCGCTTCCTTGCGCTGGGCGCGCAGCACGGCAATGTCGTTGGCGAGCTTGTCCAGCTCGGACTCGCGCGCCACCAGCTCGATCTGGCGGTTGCTCGAGGCGAAGCTTGCATCGTCATACATATGCTCCAGCTTTTCCAGCTCGAGCGCGCGCTTCTCCAGCATGCGTTCCATATGCGCCAGTTTCTCGGACAGCTGGTGCAACTGCTCCTCGCGCTGGTGCAGTTCCCCGGTCCTCGCCTCGAGGTCGGAAAGCGCCTGGTTCTTGTCCTTCCGCTCGACCGCCAACCCCTTGAGCGCCTCGTGGCCGCGCCCGATCTCGACCAGCTGCTCGGCTGCTTTCTCCTGCAGGGTCTTGACGCTCATCTCCAGGCGTCGCGTCGACATTGCGAACTCGGCTCTGACCTGATCCTTGTTCGCCTGGATTTCGGCCAGCGTCAGCGGCATCGAAGCCTCGACCCGCCTGCGCGTCAGCGCGACGGCCCGGCGCCAGATGGCCGGAGCGATCAGCAATGCCAAAAAGCCTGCGCAAAGAAAGCCGAGGGCGAAGAACAGGATCGACTGGACCAAGGTGACTATCCGCTATGGATGGCGGCTACCGCCAAAGCTCGACTTTGCCATCTTGGCATGACGGAAATCCAGTGCCGCGGCAAGAGCATGCCGCGGCAAGACCTGCAACAAGCAGTTCTGACGTTGGATTGGCACCGTCATGACCTTGTCAGAACGGATTCCAGGTCGGCCGCTGCGTGAGTTTCAGATAGCCGAGATTGACGCCCAGCCTGGCGCCGACGCCGGTCCGGATCGGGACGAGCAGGACCCTGTTGTTCTGCAGCACGTTGAAGCCGACGCCCGCAACGACATAGGCGGAGCCGGCGACACCGCCGAACCGGTTATAGAGATTGCCTATGTCGTCGAGGTTATAGACGAGCATCATGACGCGCGATCCCTCGCCGCCGAAGTCCCAGCCGAGCGAAGGGCCCTGCCAGAACACCTTATGGTCGCCGGCATTCTTGGTGTAGAGGGTGCCCTCGCCATAGGTCAGGCCGCCGATCAGCGCGCCGGACCCTTCCTCGCCGAGCAGGTAGCCGTTGGGCAGGCCGTAGGAGGCGAAGATCTTCTCGACGACCGTGGCCAGGCCGCCGGAGGTCGCGCCGAAGAACTTGTGGCCGGAATCGATGATCTCCTGGGCGGTATATTCCTGTGCCCGCAGCGCGGAGGTTGAGAAGACGAGAGCGCCCATGAGGGCAATCGCCATGGAAATGACACGGAAAAGATTCCGGTCGTAGAATCGGGAAAACATGCTTCCAATCTCCGTCAGGGAGCACTTTCGCCGACGCCTCGCACCCCCCACGGCTCTTGGCGGCCGCTCGAGGTGACTATCACTGGCAAACTATGCCGTAATCCTTTTTCAACCATTAAGCTCTCACATGAAGATGGCGGTTCGAAGGCCGGGGAACCCAGCTCTGGCCCCGAAACGCTGCGCGGGGCCCGGCATTTCCGCGCGAATCCACCATTTTCGCCGACGACAATTTTGGATTTGTTGCTGCACGCTCGGGCGCTGTGTATTCAGGGTGCCCAGGGAGAGCGCGTGATTCGTGCGGGCGGGGCGCGACGACTGATCGCTCGGCCGTGAATAACTTTAGCAGGGACTTCGCCTATGGCCGAGCTTTTCACCCTTTCCGCACCCGACCTTGCCGCGCTGCTCTGCAGCCGGGTCTGCCACGACATCATCTCGCCGGTCGGCGCCATCAACAACGGCCTTGAATTGCTCGACGAGGGCGGCGCCGACGAAGACGCCATGAAGCTGATCCGCCAGAGCGCCAGGAATGCCTCGGCCCGGCTGCAATTCGCCCGCATCGCCTTCGGCGCCGCCGGCTCGGCCGGCATGATGATCGACACCGGCGACGCCGAGGCGGTCGCCATCGCCTTCCTCAAGAACGAGAAGCCGGAACTGGTGTGGAACGGGGCCCGCGCGCTGCTGCCCAAGAACAAGGTCAAGCTGCTGCTCAACCTCATTCTCGTCGCCAACGCCGCCATTCCACGCGGCGGCAAGCTTGTCGTCACGCTGGAGAATCTCGACACCGAGCCGCGTTTTGCGCTGTCGGCCGCCGGTCCGATGCTGCGCGTGCCGCCGAAATTCCTCGAACTGCATTCCGGCCACAAGCCCGAGGAACCGATCGACGCCCATTCGGTCCAGCCCTATTACACGCTGCTCTTGGCGCGCGAGGCCAACATGACGATTTCGATCCACGCGACGGCCGAGGAAATCGTGCTGTCGGCCGCTTGAGCGGCCTGTTCTGTCGGCAAGAACAGATCAAGTATTTATTTCAAATAATATTTGCGGCTGGGCCTGCATTTCAGGCGTAGAAAGTTTTGTTGGCCTGACCAAAACCGAGTTCGCGACGAAAGGGGCGAACTCGCCGCATCTTTGCAAAAACTTTACCTAACGGCTTTTCCGCTTCTTTACCAGATTGAACTATGGTGGCTGCGGTTGCCCAGAGGTTGCCGGTTCGCCAGATGGCAAAGAGGACCCGGAAATGAAACGCTGCCTGTTCGTCGACGATTCGAGCGTCATCAGGAAGGTCGCAAAACGCATCCTCGGTGGCTCCGACTTCACCGTGATCGAAGCCGCCAGCGGCCTTGATGCCGTCGAGGTGTGCGCCGCCGAGATGCCTGACGTCATCGTGGTCGATGGCGGCCTGCCGGACATGCAGGCGGTCGACTTCATTCGCCGGGTTCGCGCCATGGAGAGCGCGGTCAAGCCGCAGATCCTGATCTCGCTGGTCGAAGTCGATGTCGCCTCGATCATGCGGGCAAAGCGGGCCGGCGCCCAGGGCTATCTCTTGAAGCCGTTCAATCGGCCGCAATTGCTGGAACGCTTTCGCGTCCTGAAAATCGCCGCCTGACGGCCGGCCCGGATCGGCAACAAAAAACCCGGCTGAAGCCGGGTTTTTTGTGTTCAAAAACAATCGACAGGGCGTGTCAGGCGCTGACGCGAATGTCTTCCGGCTCGCGCAGCACGTAACCGCGGCCCCAGACCGTCTCGATGTAGTTCTGACCACCCGACGCCGCATCCAGCTTCTTGCGCAGCTTGCAGATGAAGACGTCGATGATCTTCAGTTCCGGCTCGTCCATGCCACCATAGAGGTGGTTGAGGAACATTTCCTTGGTCAGCGTGGTGCCCTTGCGCAGCGAGAGCAGCTCCAGCATCTGGTATTCCTTGCCGGTCAGGTGCACGCGCTGGCCGCCGACTTCGACGGTCTTGGCGTCGAGGTTGACCACCAGGTCGCCGGTGGTGATGACCGACTGGGCATGGCCCTTGGAGCGCCGCACGATGGCGTGGATGCGCGCCACCAGCTCGTCCTTGTGGAATGGCTTGGTCATGTAGTCGTCGGCGCCGAAGCCGAGGCCGCGCACCTTGTCCTCGATGCCGGCCATGCCGGACAGGATCAGGATGGGCGTCTTCACCTTGGACAGGCGAAGCGTTCTCAAGACTTCATAGCCCGACATGTCGGGGAGATTGAGATCGAGAAGGATGATATCGTAGTCGTAGAGCTTGCCGAGGTCGACACCTTCTTCGCCGAGATCGGTCGTATAGACGTTGAAGCTTTCCGATTTCAGCATCAATTCGATGCTTTGTGCGGTTGCACTGTCATCTTCTATCAGCAGAACACGCATTTCATTCCCCTTTTCTGCTGCCGGACCATGTCACGACCCGTCCGGGACCCGGAGCAGTGATTGCCTGAACAGAAGGTGCCATTGAATGGTTAACAAAACCTAATTTCGTGCCGAGGACGATACCAGATTTTTTAACCCCTTTCTACACCCTCTTGAATCTAATAATGAATCACAGACCAAAACCGCTAATGCACCACATTAATAAGTCAGCCTAAGTGACTCCAGGGACTCGCTGGTCGGCTTCCCGTCGAAAGCCGGAATTTTTACCCGGCCTTAAGTCCTCGGCCGTATGATTAACAATGCCCGTAAACGAATGGTTACCAACGGCAAAAAACTTTAGGAGTTTGTTTCCCATAGTGGGGGGAAAGCCAGGGGATACGGGCAGCGCTTGGGCCTTTCCGGGCGGATTGGACGATATGTGCGGGTGTGCGTTTCCGGGAGTACCGAATCATGAAGTCACGTGAAAACCTCGTTCGGCTGAAACAGTTTCAGGTGAATGAGAAGCGGCGGCAGCTGCTGCAGCTCGACATGATGATCGCCGAGTTCGAACGCATGGCCGTCGAACTGGAGGTGCAGATCGCCGCCGAGGAGAAGAAGGCCGGCATCACCGACATCAACCATTTTGCCTATCCGACCTTCGCCAAGGCGGCGCGCCTGCGCCGCGACAACCTTAGAAATTCGCAAAGCGACCTCGCCCAACAGCGAAGCGCTGCCGAATCATTACTCGGCGAAGCTGAAGCGGAGCTTTCCAAGGCAGAGATGCTGGAATCGCGTGACACCAAGATTCGCGACGCCGAACTCGGCGGCCGCAGCGCAATGATCGGGTAAAGCCGCCGCCCAGCGCTACCTCCGCGACGCAAGCCGGCGAACCGCCGGCCAGGAGCCTGGCGGCCGCTCAGCCCAGCGTCGCAAGATCCGCTTGAGGATCCATCGATGCCCGGATGCGGGCCGCCTTGATGTCGGGCGCGTGCTCTTCCGACCAGGACCGTATCTGATTGAGCAGTCCCGCCAGGTTCCGGCCGAGATCGGTCAGCTCATATTCGACCCTTGGCGGGATCACCGGAAAGATCTCCCGCCGCACCAGCCCGTCGCGCTCGAGCACACGCAGCGTCTGCGTCAGCATTTTGGGCGTGATGCCTTCGAGCTTGCGGGCCAGCTCGCCATTGCGCATCCGCCCGCGGCGCAGCGCGCAGACGGTCAGGTAGACCCATTTGCTGGCCAGCATTTCGAGCACGGTGTGCGAAGGGCACGTCCGCCGGTACGCGTCATAGCCGAAGGGGGAGTCGTTATCGCTATCCATGAGGTGCCTATATATAGAAAAGGTACATACTGGACAAGGGAATATTACTATCCAAATGATAGCGGCACACCAACTTACGAGGAGCCTCTCATGCGTGCCGTTACCCAGAATACCGTCGGCGGTCCCGACGTCCTTGTCATCGCCGACCGGCCGGACCCGGCGCCGAAAGCCGGCGAAGTGCTGGTCCGCGTTAGCGCGGCCGGCATCAACCCTGTCGACGGCGCGGTGCGCGGCGGTCACTATCCGCTGCTCGGCGAGCCGCCCTTCATCCTCGGCTGGGACATTTCCGGAACCATCGAGGCGCTTGGCCCCGATGTGAGCGGCCTCAAGGTTGGCGATCAGGTGTTCGGCATGCCGCACTTTCCGAAGCAGGCGGCGGCCTACGCCGAACTAGCCGTGGCTCCCGCCGACGAGATTGCGCCAAAGCCCGACAGCATCGATCATATCCACGCCGCGGCGCTGCCCCTGGCCGGCCTGACAGCCTGGCAAGGCCTCGTCCGCCATGGCGGCCTGAGAAAGGGTCAGCGCGTGCTGGTGCACGCGGCGGCCGGCGGCGTCGGCCATCTGGCGGTGCAGATCGCCAAGGCGCTCGGCGCCCATGTCATCGCCACCGCCAGTCCCGACAAGCTCGACTTCGTGCGATCGATCGGCGCCGACGAGGTCGTCGACTACACCGCAGGCGATTTCACCGAAAAGGTCGGCGATGTCGATCTGGTGCTGGACGCAATCGGTGGCGATCATGCCGATCAGTCGCTGAAAGTCGTGCGAGACGGCGGCGTGCTGGTTTCGCTGCTCAACGTTCACGACGCCACCAGGGCAACGGCCGGCGCCCGTGGCATCCGCGTCGAGCGCATGTCGGTGGTGCCGGATCGCGACGGTCTCATTGAACTCGGCAAACTGATCGACGCGAAGAAGCTTGCCGTGCATGTGGCGGAGAGCTTTCCGCTGGCGCAAGCCGGCGACGCCCATGCCTTCCTCGCCGCCAGGCCGATCGGCAAGGTGGTGCTGGCGGTCTGAGCGCGGGACGATCCGACAGAAAACGCGAAGGGCGCGGTTTACCGCGCCCTTCGTTTAGCCTGAACAGGCATCAATGCCGGTATTGCTGGATGCGCGTCGTGCGCAGCCCGGCAAGGCCGTATTCGTCGATCGACGCTTGCCAGGAGAGGAATTCCTCGGTGGTGAGCTTGTAGCGCTGGCAAGCCTCTTCGAGGCTGAGCAGTCCGCCACGCACCGCGGCCACAACTTCCGCCTTGCGCCGGATAACCCAGCGCCTCGTATTGGTCGGCGGCAGATCGGCAATCGTAAGAGGGCTGCCGTCAGGCCCGATAACATACTTGACTCGCGGTCTAACCAGATCGGTCATCGTACTCTCTACAAAAAACTCAAAGACCCAATCCCCGCCACAGTACCGCCACAGCTTTAAAAATTGCCTAAGCGAACCCTAATGACTAGGTAAGGATCGTGAACGTCGCGTTAGCGTTTTCCTCGGCATTTGAGAGATGCGCCGCCGGGCATTGATTTTGCAGGCAAAAAATCGACCCGTCCGGGAGACGCTGGCGCCACGCGGGTGCTTGACCTATATTCCGGCCATTGGCATTCAGACGCCACGCAGAACGAAAGAACCATGAACAGCCTCGACCTTCCCGGACGCCCCGAAAACACCCGCGTCGTCGTCGCCATGTCGGGCGGCGTCGATTCCTCCGTCGTCGCCGGCATCCTGAAGCACGAAGGCTATGACGTCGTCGGCGTCACGCTGCAGCTCTATGACCATGGCGCGGCGACGCATCGCGCCGGCTCGTGCTGCGCCGGCCAGGACATCGACGATGCCCGCCGTGTCTCCGAGACGCTCGGCATCCCGCATTATGTGCTCGACTACGAGGAGCGCTTCCGCAAGGCGGTCATCGATCCCTTCGCCGATTCCTATGTTGCCGGCGAGACGCCGATCCCCTGCGTCTCGTGCAACCAGACGGTGAAGTTCGCCGACCTTCTCGCGACCGCGCAGGACCTTGGCGCCGATGCTCTGGCCACCGGCCACTACATCCGCTGCGGCGCCAATGGCGCCCATCGCGCGCTCTACCGCCCGGTCGATGCCGACCGCGACCAGAGCTATTTCCTGTTCGCCACGACACAGGCGCAGATCGACTATCTGCGTTTCCCGCTGGGTGGCCTGTCGAAGCCGCAGGTTCGCGCCATCGCCGAGGAGATGGGACTGACGGTCGCCGCCAAGCAGGACAGCCAGGACATCTGCTTCGTGCCGCAGGGCAAATATTCAGACATCATCGCCAAGCTGAAGCCTGCCGCCGCCAATCCGGGCGACATCGTCCACATCGACGGCCGTGTGCTCGGCCGCCATGAAGGCATCCTGCGCTACACGATCGGCCAGCGCCGCGGCATCGGCATCGCCTCCGGCGAGCCGCTCTATGTCGTCCATCTCGACGCCGACCGTGCCCGCGTCATCGTCGGCCCGCGCGAGGCGCTGGAGACGCACAAGATCTATCTGCGCAACATGAACTGGCTTGGCGACGGGCCGCTCACCGACGTTCCGGCCGGCGGGCTGGAACTGTTCGCCAAGGTCCGCTCGACGCGCCCGCCGCGTCCGGCGGTGCTGCATCACCGCGACGGCATCACCTCGGTGGAACTGGTCGACGGCGAGTCGGGCATCGCGCCCGGCCAGGCCTGCGTGCTCTATTCCGACGACGGCAACGAGGCGCGCGTGTTCGGCGGCGGCTTCATCGAACGCTCGGAGCGCGGCGCCGAGGCCGAGGCCATGCTGACGCGGCTTGCCGCCCGCCCGGCGCAGATCCCCGCCGAATAGCGACGCGCTTCGCCGCGATTTCCGGACGTCAAAGGCGTTTAGCCCGGGCTAGGGCCGGAGTGGGTGACGGTGCCCGCCGTCAGGATGCGCAGCACCCTGATCGCTTCCTCGCCGCTGGTGCGCGGTTCGGCCCGCGTTTCGATGCATTGCATGAAATGCGCCAGCTCGCGCGTCAGCGGCATGCCTTCGCCGACCGCCACATAGGACGGCTCGTTGGCGGTGAAGGCCCACTGTCCGCTGTCCTGCCACACCGCATGGCGGTAGACGGCGAGCTTGCGCTCCCACGGCTCGACATCGTCGAACACCGCCATAGCTTTGGTGCCGACCACCGTCAGCCGCCGCTCGCGATAGGGATTGAGCCGCGAGGCGAAGAGATGGCCGCGCAGCCCGTTGGGAAAGCGCATGTGCAGATGCGCGAAGTCGCTGAGATTGTCGAGCAGCGCGGCGCCCTCGCCCCTCACCTCGATCGGCTCCGTGCCGGTGATCGCCAGGATCATCGACAGGTCGTGCGGCGCAAGGTCCCACAGCGCGTCGTTTTCGGTGTGGAACTTGCCGAGGCCGAGGCGATGCGAATGGATGTAGCGCACCTCGCCGAGCTCGCCATTGTCGATGAGGCCCTTGAGCGTCTCGAAAGCCGGGTGGAAGCGCAGCACATGGCCGACCATGAAGACGCGGCCGTGGTCCCTTGCCGCCTGCACCGAGCGCTCAGCGTCGGCGACCGTCAGCGCGATTGGCTTCTCCACCAGCACGTCCTTGCCGCCCTCGATGGCGCGCACCGCCATGTCGGCGTGGAACTGCGGCGGCAGCGCCATGACGATGCCGTCGACGTCGTCGCGCTTGAACAACTGCTCAGGTTCGATCGCCAGACAGTCCTGCTCGCTGGCAAAGCCTTCCGCGCGCGCGCGATTGAGGTCCGAAACCGCGTGCAAGGCGCCGAGCGCCTTGAGAGTGCGGATATGGTTGCTGCCCCAGTATCCGCAACCGAGGACTGCAATGCGCGGCTTCATTCGCTCAAACTCTAGAATTTCGTGGCCGAGACATAGCGACGTGCCCCGTCGAACTCAACCCCGCGCCCCAGATCAAATGCCTGTCCGGCAAAGCTTTTGCTGCAGCGCAAATAAGCCGGGCGGGCGGTCGCTTCGAAGCTTGACAGGCTTGCCCTCGCAACCTTATATCCGCGCCGACCTTGGTGAACGCTCCGACATGCCTTTAGATTTAGGTGGATTTCGGGCTTTTCGCCGCCCTGGCGGGGTAGCTCAGTTGGTTAGAGCACGGGAATCATAATCCTGGGGTCGGGGGTTCAAGTCCCTCTCCCGCTACCAAATCATCATAAGCCATTGAAATCATAGCGAAAACGGGTAGTTGTGGTGGCGCCCCGTCCAAGAATCTTGAATGATTTCAAGGGTTGAGGCGTCCGCCTGGTGCCGCACATTGCCTAACGTTTGTTTCTGCATGCCGCTTAGTCCGACTTGGCAAGTGCTTTCAGGATAAAGCCAATCTGCTCTCGCAAGCTCGCCTCGGTGTCTTCGCCGTGTTGGACGCAGTGCTCGATCAGAACCGGATGGAAGAACGACATGAACGCGGTCTTGACCGCGCGCGCCGCCTCTGCCGGGTCGCTGACCTTGAATTCGCCCGCTCCAATGCCCTCGCGGATGATCGCCTCGAAGATCGTGACCATCCACTCAATATGAGCTTTGACGATCTCCCGGTCCTCCCGCATGACCGCGACAATCATGTCGTGCATGTGCTTCTGCTCGATCAGTGTCGCCTTGCCATGATTATGAATTGCGATCAAAAGCCGACTGATTTTTTCCGACGCCGTGGCGTTCGTACGTGCGATCGCAAAGGCGATATCGGCAGCCTCGTCCAGGATCCGCTTGCAGATGAACCCGTTGATCGCATCCCTAGAGGGAAAGAAACGGTAGACATTTGCCCGGCTCATGCCGAGGTCTGAGGCGATGTCGTACATCGACGTCTTATGGGAGCCGATGCGGCGAAAGTGCTTCTCCGCTACCTCAAGAATGCGCGCGCGCACCGAGTCGAGATCAGTTCGCACTCGGATCGGGTGATTCATTGATCTCTCCGGGACTGATCAATCGGATCTGCAAGACTTGCCCGTCGAGCATCTGGAAGCGGGCACGATCGTCCCGCCCGCAAGGCAAGTCCTTTGGGCCGGCCTCGACCCCATTTCATCCGGCACGAGTCCTATTCCGCGGCCATTGCCAGCCGCAGTTGCGGTTCTGGCTCTTGCGTTGGGGCGGCCTCATGGTTCTCGTCCGCGGTCGGTTTGATCCGGAACCACGCGGTATAGAGCGCGGGAAGGAAGAGTAGGATCAATACCGTGCCAACCGCCGTGCCCCCGATCAGCGTATAGGCCATCGATCCCCAGAAGACGGAGTGCGTGAGGGGTATGAAGGCCAGCACTGCGGCAAGCGCGGTTAGGATCACGGGCCGCGCGCGCTGCACTGTGGCCTCGATGACGGCGTGATAGGCGTCGAGGCCTGCGGCGCGGTTTTCCTTAATCTGTTCGGTCAGGATCAGCGTGTTGCGCATCAGGATGCCGGCCAATCCTATCAGGCCCAGAATGGCGTTGAAGCCAAAGGGCTGGTGGAAGACGAGCAACATCGGCACGACGCCGACGAGGCCAAGCGGCCCCGTTAGCACGACCATGAACATCGTCGAGAAGGATCGCACTTGGAGCATGATGACGATCAGCATGGCGGCGATCATGGCCGGGAAGATCTTGCCCAACGCGGTGTTGGCCTTTTCAGCCTCCTCGATCGATCCGCCCATTTCGATGCTATAGCCAGCCGGAAGGGATGCGATCAGCGGCTGAAGGGCTTTCACGACCTGTTTTGAGACCTCCGGAGGCTGGGTCGCTTCGTTGATGTCGGAGCGGATTGTGATAACGGGCGTGCGGTCGCGGCGCTTCAGGATCGGCTCTTCAAGACGGATTTCGGAATGGCCGATCTGGTCGAGCGGAATCTGCCGGCCGTCGCGGCTCATCAATGAGAAATCCGCCAGGTGCGCCGGATCCAGCCGCTCGCCGCCGGCGCTGCGCGCCACGATAGGGACATTGCGGATGTCCTCGCGGACCTGCGTGACCGGGATGCCGGTAAGGAGGAATTGCAGCTGCTGAGCCACCTCGGTCGGCGACAGGCCGATGAGGCTCAATCTATCCTGGTCCGGGACGAAGCGAAGCACGGGCGTGCGATTGCCCCAGTCGCGGTTGGCCTGCCGCACGTCCGGGACGCCCCGCAAGATGCCGAGGGCCTTCTCGGAGATACTGTAGAGTTGCGCAGGATCAGGTCCCATGACCCGGAACTCGACCGGGAACGGCGTGTAGGGGCCGAACACGAGCTGCGTGACGCGCACATTGGCTTCCGGCGCGAGGCCCTGTGCCACCGCCTCTCGAAGCCGGTGCTTCAATTCCTCGCGCGCCTCGGCATTCGGGGTCAGAACGACGATCTTGGCAAAGGCGGGATCGGGCAGCTCAGGCGCCATCGCGAAGAAGAAGCGCGGGGCGCCCTGACCGACATAGCTCGTGACGATCTTGGCTTCGGGCTGTCCGTCCAGCCAGTGCTCGAGCTTCTCGACCGTGGCGGTCGTCGTCTCGATGCTGGTGCCTTCCGGCAGGCGAACCTCCACCAGCACTTCCGGGCGGTCGGATGTGGGGAAGAACTGCTGCTT
This sequence comes from Mesorhizobium sp. M4B.F.Ca.ET.017.02.2.1, assembly GCF_003998955.1. Classification (NCBI taxonomy): domain Bacteria; kingdom Pseudomonadati; phylum Pseudomonadota; class Alphaproteobacteria; order Hyphomicrobiales; family Phyllobacteriaceae; genus Mesorhizobium; species Mesorhizobium sp. M4B.F.Ca.ET.017.02.2.1. The sequence goes on from NZ_RZOF01000007.1 coordinate 33,752, forward strand.
GATGGCACCCATGCCGACAACGGAGAGCGTGAAAGCGATGCCGACAATACCGGAGGTCACGAACTTGTGGCGCACGGCAAAAGTGATGAGCCGCCTCAGGCGCCGATAGTTAGGCGTGTCGTAGATCGCGTGGTGACCGCCTTCGATCGGTTTGATGGCGGGCAGCATCTTGACGCCGAGATAGGGCGTGAAGACCACGGCGACGATCCAGGAGACGATGAGGGCGAAACCCACAACCCAGAAGATGTTGCCAGCGTATTCGCCGGCCGTCGAGCGAGCGAAGCCCACCGGCAGGAAGCCGGCTATCGTGACCAGCGTTCCCGACAGCATCGGTGCCGCCGTGTGGCTCCAGGCATAGGCCGCCGCCTTGATACGGTCCATGCCCTCTTCCATCTTGACCACCATCACCTCGATCGCGATGATGGCGTCGTCGACGAGAAGACCGAGCGCCAGGATGAGCGCGCCGAGCGTGATGCGATCGAAGAACCGTCCCGTCTCCAGCATAATGAGGAACACGGCGGCAAGCGTCAGGGGGACGGCGGCCGCCACGACGATGCCGACCCGCCAGCCCATGCTCAGCAGGCTGATCAGCAGCACGACGCCCAGCGCCATCGCGAACTTCATCATGAACTCGTCGACCGCCGAGGTAATGTTGACCGCTTGGTCTGACACCTTGTCGAGCGTCATCCCGAGCGGCAATGTCCGTACGATGGCCGCCGTCCTGTCCTCCAGCGCCTTGCCGAGTGCGCGACCATCCCAGCCCTCCTGCATAACGGCCGCGAGCATGATCGTGGGCTCACCCTGGCGCCGGATGAGATACGTGGGAGGATCTTCATAGCCGCGGCGGACCTCGGCGATGTCGGAAAGTTTGAGCGTCCGCCCGGAGGCAACGATCGGCGTGTCGGCGATCGTCTGGACACTGTCATAGGCGCCATTGACCCTGATGAAGACCTGCGGCCCGTCAGTGTCGATCGAGCCCGCCGGGGTGACAGTGTTCTGCCGCTGCAAGGCGGCAATGATATCCTGGGCCGACACTCCGAGCGTAGCCAGCCTGGCGTAGGAGAACTCGACGAAAATCTGCTCGGGACGTTCACCGAGGATGTTGATCTTCTTGACGCCGGGCACGTGCAAGAGGTCCTGGCGGATCGCCTCGGCCTGCCTGGCCAGCTCACGCATCGGCATGCCTTTGGCCTTGAGCGCATAAAGAGCGAAGCTGACATCCGAGTACTCATCGTTGATGAAGGGCCCGTAGACGCCGGGCGGCAGGTTGCGGGCTTCATCCCCGAGCTTCTTGCGGGCCTGGTAGAACTCTTCCTGCACGGCGGATGGCGGCGTGCTGTCCTTCAGCGTGACCGTCATATACGCATAGCCCGGCCGCGTAGTCGTCTCCACCCGGTCGTACCAGGTCAGCTCCTGAAGCCGCTTCTCCAAGGGTTCGGCGACGAGGTCCTGCATCTCGCGCGCTGTCGCGCCTGGCCATGTCGTCGTGACGGTCAGGGTCTTGATGGTAAAGTTGGGGTCCTCCGCTCGGCCGAGCATAAGGAAGGCGTAGGCGCCGGCAGCCACCAGCAGGAGGATGAAGAACAGAGTGACGGCCCGTTCGCGAACGGCGAGCGCTGAAAGATTGAGGGTCATCCTCAGTTGCTCCCGATTTCAGAGGCAGTCCTCACGCGAGCACCCTCTTGCAGGAGATGAGCGCCGAGCGACACGATGGGAACACTGGAGCTTAGTCCGGAGATCACAGCGGTTTCGCTGGCTACACGAACAAGCTGGACGGGTTGAAAGTGCACGGTCGACGTGCCCTTGTCCAAGACCCAAACGCCAGTCTTCCGGCCGTCGTCGAGCACGGCTCCCAACGGCACCTGGACCTCAGGCTGACTCGCCTGGGTTGCAACCCGAATGGTCACCGTCGCGCCAAGCGGTGCCGCCGCAGCCTCACCGTCAAGCACGTAGCGGGCCTCATAGGTGCGGGTCTGGGTATCGGCGGAGTTGGATAATTGTCGCAGATGTGCCGCATGGCGGTGCTCATCGCCACCATACACGCTGGCCTCGGCCGCCGAGCCGATCGCCGGCCTGATCGTTTCGGGAAGTGATACCACCGCTTCGCGGAGGCCGGCCTGGGCGATCCGGACCACTGTCTGGCCGGCGGAGACGACCTGACCCGGCTCACCGAGCGTATCGACCACCGTTCCATCGGCGTCCGCCACCAGGACTGCGTATGTCGCTTCGTTCTCCGCGACCTTCGCTTCCGCTTCGGCGGCGGCGAGCTGGGCCGTAGCGGTATCCAGCGCGGTCTTGGCCTGTTCGTATCGCTGCGGAGTTGCAGCCAATCCGTCTTTCACCAAAGCCGCATAGCGTTTCTCGTCTGCTGCCGCCTGGATTAGGACAGCGTGTGCCGCGGCGACTGCGTTGCGCTTTGCCGTGAGCGCAAGTTGTAGATCGGTCTCGTCGATCCGCATGAGCGGCTGTCCAGCCTTGACCTGATCGCCAGCATCCACGAGGCGCTGGACAATCTTGCCGGGCACGCGAAAACCAAGGTTGCTCTGCACTCGCGCCGCGACAATGCCGGTAAAACTGCGCGCAGACCCGGTGACTTGCTCTCCCGTCACCAGTCTGACGATCGGAGGTTCCTGCCTCGGGTCGGCAGCGACGGCGGCTGCCTGCGTGCGGTCAGAAAGTGTCACGAATGCCAGTGCCGCTGATCCTGCGATCAGGATACTGCCCAGCACAATTAGGGGTCTCTTTTTCATGCCCATCGCCTCACGTCAAAATAGATTGCATTCACACTCTATAACTGGCATAGATTACGAACGCAATCTAAAAAAGGAGATCGATGATGCGCGTGAGTCGCACTCAGGCTGCGGAAAACCGCGAGACGGTGATCGATGTGGCAAGCCGCCTTTTCCGGAAGCATGGCTTTGACGGCATCGGCCTTAAGGATCTGATGAAGGGCGCCGGGCTGACCCAAGGCGCTTTTTACAAGCAATTCGCATCAAAGGAGGACTTGGAGGCGCTGGCCTCCAGGCGGGCACTGGAGCACGCATCGCGTCGATGGTGGGACGCGGCCGCGAAAAATCCCAAGGACCCGCTTGGTGCAGTGATCGAGTTCTACCTCAGCGCCGGACATCGCGAAGAAAGGATGGACGGCTGCCCGGTCGTGGCGCTGGGCTCGGATGCTGCCAGGCAGGGCAGCGACGTAAAAGCATCCTTCGAAGCCGGGATCAGGGAATATCTCGGGCTGCTCGACGGATGGGTTGGCGATGCCCACGGCGAGGATCCCGATGGAAAGGCCATGGCCGTCCTATCGACGATGGTCGGTGCGGTCGTCCTTTCACGGGCCGTCAACGACAAGCAACTGTCGAACCAGTTTCTGCAAGCCGCAGCCGAGAGCGTGCTGCAGCGATCATCGTCCAGCAATGCTCAGGAAGAGCCGCCCCTATGACGGTGGTTTCTCCAAGCGGGATGCACTTCTATCCACCTCTTTAGGCTGATGGGTAAGCGGCAATCCAACGTCCGTCAGGATTGTGCCAGCGCGTGGGGCAGAGCCTCGCGGCGCAAGCGATTTGATAGGTGAGTATATGCGACGCATAGTCGTTACAGGCATGGGAGCGGTCACGCCGCTTGCTGCAAACGTCGAGGCAACCTGGACGCGGCTCCTGAGCGGTCGCTCGGGCATCACGAGGCTTGCGGACGAGGTCGTGGGAGAGTTGCCCGCAAAGGTCGGCGGCGTGGTTCCCTCCCTGGAAGACGATCCCGAGGCCGGCCTCGATGCCAATGCCTTCGTGGCTCCGAAGGACCAGCGCAGAATCGACCGATTCATTCTTTTCGCGTTGGCCGCGGCGGAAGAGGCGCTTGCCCAGGCGAGATGGGAGCCGAGTTCGGAGAGCGATCGGGTTCGCACCGCAACGATCATCGCTTCAGGTGTCGGAGGTTTTCCGGCCATCACGGAGGCGGTGCGGACAGTCGACCAGCGCGGAGTACGGCGTCTTTCACCATTCACGGTCCCATCCTTTCTGGTCAACATGGCGGCCGGCCACATCTCGATTCGCTACGGATTCAAGGGGGCGCTCGGCGCGCCTGTGACGGCCTGTGCGGCAGGTATCCAAGCAATCGGCGATGCCGCCCGCCTCATCCGGGCCGATGACGCGGATGTCGCCGTGTGCGGTGGCACCGAAGCTTGCATGAACGTGGTCAGTCTGGGCGGCTTTGCGGCGGCACGCTCGCTTTCGACCTCCTACAATCATCGCCCCGACCAGGCCTCTCGTCCATTCGACATGTCACGGGACGGCTTCGTCATGGGCGAAGGCGCTGGCATCCTGGTCATCGAGGAGTTGAGCCATGCACTGGCGCGCGGCGCGGAACCGCTCGCCGAGGTCGTCGGCTACGGCACGACGGCGGATGCGTATCACGTCACTTCAGGTCCCGAGGACGGCGATGGCGCGCGCCGAGCTATGGAGATTGCAATCGCTCAGGCAGGGATTTCGGCGCGCGAGGTCCGTCATCTCAATGCCCATGCAACCTCCACGCCGGTGGGCGACCTTGGTGAGATCGAAGCGATCAAGAGCGTGTTCGGGCACGATTTCGGGATAGCCGTCAGCGGAACGAAGTCGGCGACAGGCCACCTGCTCGGCGCCGCCGGCGGGCTTGGCGCGATCTTCACGATCCTTGCGCTCAGGGATCAGGTGGCACCGCCTACTCTCAATTTGAATACCCCGGATCCAGCGGGTGAAGGGATCGACTTCGTCGCAAACCGGGCTCGGCGAATGGAGATGGAGTACGCGATCTCCAACGGTTTTGGCTTCGGAGGGGTCAACGCCAGCGCCCTATTCCGGCGCTGGGACGGAGAAGGTGCCAGGCGTGAACGCTGGAGCCCTTCATGATTGACGCTTTTGCTCCGGTCTTTCTGCCTTTCTCCACTCTACTCCAACCCAAGAAAGTGATTTCCATGAACAAGATCAATCCTGGCGTTGCCATCGTCACAGGGGCATCCTCGGGCATCGGACATGCAACGGCCAACGCCCTACAGGGCGCGGGCTTTCGCGTATTCGGCACCAGCCGTCGCGCGGTCTCTGGAAAAAGCGGCGGCGTAACCATGCTGACCTGCGATGTGACCGACGACACGTCCGTATCGCAACTGGTCGACGAGGTGCTGGACGAAACGGGGCGCATCGACCTGCTTGTCAACAATGCCGGCATGGGCCTGTTTGGCGCGGCCGAGGAATCCTCGACTGGTCAAGCCCAGGCGCTGTTCGACGTGAACGTCTTCGGCGTTTTCCGCATGACAAACACGGTCCTGCCGACGATGCGACGCCAGGGCGAGGGCAGAATCGTCAATGTGAGTTCGGTGCAGGGGTTCATCCCCGCTCCCTATTTCGCACTTTACGCCTCGACCAAACACGCGATCGAGGGCTACTCCGAATCGCTGGACCACGAAGTGCGCCCGTTCGGAATTCGCGTGGCATTGGTCGAGCCCGCCTATACCCGCACGTCATTCGAAGAAAGCCTCGCCACCCCGGATCAATTGCTCGATATCTACAACTCGTCGCGGGCCGGCATGAAAGAGGCGGTTCGGAAAGCGATGGAAAAGGGTGATACGCCCGAGGTGGTGGCCAAGACAGTTCTGGCGGCTGCGACCGACCCAGACCCGAAGCGGCGCTACACGGCCGGAAAAACAGCTCGCCAGGTCAGTTTCCTGCGCCGTTTCGTTCCCGCGTCCGCATTTGACAAGAGCCTTCGAAAGCAACTCGGCCTTCCGGTCTGATTCGACGGAGCAGGAACCGTCGATCTGGTAGGTGGGGGGGGGAAAGGCGGTAGCGCTCTCCCGCTACCAGTCCACCGACAGATGGGCCGGTGCCGAATGTTGAAGCGGAGAGAACGGTCCTCCGCCACCACCGCTAACAACACCTAGGCTTCCGAAGCCTCTCGCTGCTACCCACCAGTTGCCGCGGATCGAGCGCCTCACAGACGCCACCGGAAACCAATGCGCCTTGCGACGCTGTAAAAACGAGCGGCACGGGATACAATTGCCGGAGCGAATGCGTCCTCGGGATGGCTCAAATGTCCTCCGTCGATTCTCTCGCCGCGAGACTATTGTCGGCGACATTGATGTTCGATCGTGCGTCGTTGCTGGCGCTCGAGGCTTTGGCCGCCGAATCCGACCGTCTAGTCCTAAGGCGCGGTGAGGTCCTGGTTCGCGAAGGCGATCCATCGGACAGGTTCTTCGTCGTGCTGTCCGGTCGCTTTACGGTACACAAAGGAGATCGGATTGGCTCGGTCGCCGAGATCGCACAGGGCGAACTGGTCGGCGAAATTGGTTTCTTTGCAGGGCTGCCCCGTACGGCCACTGTCCTTGCAGCGCGCGATTCGATCGTCCTTGAAATCAGTCGCAATCATTTCGAGAAGGCGGCCGAGGCTCTGCCGAACCTGAGAGAGGCGGTCACAACATCTCTGGCGCGCCGGTTCGCCACGCAATCTCCGATTTTGTCACGTCAGAAACCTGCCAAGATCCGAACGCTTGCCATCATCGCAGCCGGCGGAAGCCGCATCTCACCGGTTTTCATCGGGCACCTACAGCAAGAGTTCGGTGCGCTCACGCACGCTCAGTTCGTTTCCCGGCATGACGTCCACGCGAGGTTCGCGGGTCGTCCGATCGACGACCAGCCGGTCCTTAACTGGTTGAACGAACTCGAGGCGCAAGCTGAATTCGTTGTCTACGTCGCCGATGAAGAACCTAATGAATGGACACGAGTCTGCATTCGCCAGGCCGATACCGTCCTGCTTGTAGCGAACGCATCCTCCTCGCCTCGCTTGAACACGGCCGAGGAATTGGCGCTATCGGTCCATCCACCATCGACCGGTCGGCTTGTCCTAGTTCACGACAATCGCTCGGCTGCGGTCTACGGAACCTCTGCGTGGCTCGATGAGCGTCCCCATGTCGGCCAGCATCATCATGTTGCGCTGGAGGACGTGTCTGATATCCAGCGCCTGGTCCGATTTATTTCCTGCAAGGCCCGTGGCTTCGTGGCGGCGGGGGGTGGGTCCCTGGGCAGCGCCCATCTGGGCGTCTACAAGGCCTTCGTCGAGGCGGGCGCGCGCTTCGACTATCTCGGCGGGACGAGTTCCGGAGCCGCGATGATGGCCGGCTTCGCAAGAGGGTTGGACGCGGAGCAGATCGACCGCGGCACGCACAACGTATTTGTTAAGAGCAGGGCGTTTCGGCGCCCCACCTTGCCGCGTTTCGCGCTTCTAGATCACAAAGCCTTCGATCGAGCCCTTCGGGAAGAATACGGCGACGTCCTGATCGAAGATCTTTGGCTTCCGTTCTTTGCGCTTTCGACCAATCTGAGCAGCCGTCAGCCCCATGTCCACCGTCGTGGGAAACTCTGGCAAGCCGTTCGGGCATCCGGCTCGCTCCCGGGTGTCCTGCCGCCGTTCTTTACGGCTGACGGCGATATGCTGGTGGACGGCGCCATCATGAACAATTTGCCGCTGGAACAGATGAGGGAACTCAAGACCGGCCCCAATGTGATCGTGAGCTTTGGGTCCAATGGACCGCAAAAATACCACGTCGACTATGACCGCATCCCCGGAAGATCGGAACTGGCGGTCGCCCTGCTGAACCCTTTCGGCCGTGCCCGCCTGCCGCAGGTTCCGAGCATGCTTCAGGTTATTGCCGCGAGTATGCTGGCACACGGGCCGCAGGACATTGCCGTCGGCGACGAGGATGTCTTGGTCTGTCCGCAGGTCTCGAGCACCTTCATGGATTGGAGTCGGCATTCCGAGCTGTTTTCGGACGCCCACGGCCGCACGGCGCAATGGATCGAGGAACGTCTCCGCCAGAACGACTCAGGCCTCCGGGCGATGCTAGGTAACGCACATACTTAGCGCATCACCACTAGACTTTGCGCCTTCCGTTGCTGCCCTGCATCGCGGTCCCCATTGCCGAACTTACCGGCCCGGCGACTGAGCGATCATGTTGCAGTCGGCTGTGCGGTCGGAACGCGTCGTGTAGGCGGCGTGGATCACCTGACCCATGTTCATGGAAATTTCACGCACCAGCTTTAGCCGGACCGCGGTAGCGAACATGGCGGCCTCGGTGACGCCGATCGCAAATGCGTCTGGTCCGCCAATGACGCAGCGTTCGAAATAGGATTGCAGATAGGAACGGTCGTAGATCGCAAACCCGCCGGCCCAGCCGATGCGGGGCAGTGCGATCGGCAACCCGTTGATCGTCACGCCTTCCGCCAGAAGGACCTGCCGGATGGGATCAAGCGGCGCTCCGGCATTGTTGGGTCCATCGCCGGATACGTCAACAACCCTGCGCGGGCTTCGCAAGCCACTCTTCGCGAACAGATCATGCGCCGCCCACAATGCGCCGGAGATCGACGTTCCGCGACCTACGGTCAACGGCAGCGCCGCGAGCCTGTCTGCCAAGATCAGGGCGTCCTCGCGGCCTTCAACAATTGTCCACGGCATGATGACTGTTTGCTGGTGTGGCCCTGCCCACTCCAGATAAAGCACTGCAATTCTGCCCCGCTCTCCCGACTTGATGGCCGTCGCGATGTCCGCGTGGCGGAAGGCACTGACGTAGCCGTCGCGTTGCACTCGTTGCTCAACGTTGCTCATCGAAGGCGAAACGTCCACGGCCAGGATCAATTGCAGATCGACTTCGGCCAGGTGGTCAGCGGGACGGTCGGTCGCGTGAGCCTGCGACGCCATCGCGAAGAACAGCAGGCAGACGGCCGTGAGCCGCAGCACCGGTCTTGCACCCGCACATCGAGCAATCCGCACCAGGTCGTCCATGGCGAGCCTCTCGCTGACATGCAATTGTCGGTCCGAGGCGTCCCGCGCGTCACGAACAGCTTCCGATCATTCGCCGAAATCTGCGCTCCGCGCCCGTCGGATGGTGATGACGCTTCGCAGTCCGTGCTAATATCGAAGCATTGGACTGCGGCCTCCTGCGTGAGGAAACCGGCTTGGATAGCTCGCCGCCCACGACGTTCGTACTCAACGGCATTACCGCCGACGTGAGCAGCGAGACCTTGCGCGACAAGTCCAACAGGACGATCGCACTTCGCCAGCAGACCTTTGCGGTGCTTCGTCACCTTCTGGCGAACGCGGATCGCGTCGTCACCAAGGACGACCTGATGAGGGCGGTCTGGAACGGGATAGCCGTCACCGACGACAGCCTGGTGCAATGCATTCACGAGATCCGTGCGGCGCTCAACGACAGCCGGCAGACCGTCGTGCAGACAGTGCCGAGGCGCGGCTACAGGCTGGTCCTTCCCGCAAATGCCGGACCGAGGATGGCGACCATCCTGGCAGCCGAATTGGCCTCCGAGAGCCGGCCGACAGTCAAGCGGATTTCCGCCACATCTCTCCGGGAGTACCAGCAGATCATCGATCGGCTGCTGGTCCAACATGCGGGTCGCGCGTTCTGGAACGGCGAAGGGAGCCTGGTCGCCGAGTTTGCCGGCCCTGTCGAAGCGATGCGGTGTGCGAGCGAGATCCAGCATGAGGTCGACAGGCGGGACTGCGAAGTTCCCGAGACAAAGCGCCTGCGCTTCCGCATCGGCGTTCACCTGGCCTATGTCGTCGCCGAGGGCGACCACCTCGCAGGCGAGGCCGTCGAGGTCGCCGCGCATCTGCAAATTCTGTCACGACCGGGTGGGATTTGCGTCACCGAAGCGGTCCACGCCCAGGCGCAAGACCGGCTCTCGCTGGAATTCGTCGATCTCGGCGAGCACAAGCTGAAGAGTGTCGCGCGCGCCTTGCGCATCTACCGCGTACCGCTTGCTTCGGAGGAACCGGTCAAGTCGCCATTTCGCGGCCTCGATGCCTTCGAATTCGAAGATGCCGACCTGTTCTTCGGCCGGGCGCGGGCGATTGCTGCCTGCACTGCAAGACTGGAGCAGCAGGCAGCCAGCGGCCCGGCATTCCTGCTCATCTACGGGATGAGCGGTTGCGGCAAGTCTTCCCTGCTGCGCGCCGGCCTGATGCCGTCTTTGACGCGGCCTGGAGCCGTGGCGGGCATATCCCTGTGGCGGCGCTGCCTGATCCGCCTATCCGAAGGACCGGATGCGTTCGCTGTGCTGGCTGCGGCCCTGCTTGGCGAAGCTGCTGTGCCGGAACTGTCGCGCGACGTAACAGCCGCGGAGCTGGCGCTGCTCTGCAGGAACGCGCCGGACCGGGCGCTGGCGATGATCCGGCAGGCACTTGGCAAGGCCGCCGGATCGGCCCGCTCGCAGATCAGATTGCTGGTTGCCATCGATCAGCTCGAGGAGCTTTTCACCACGCAGAAGCAGCCGGCGACGCGCGAGGCCCTTGTGCGGCTCATGGCGGTGCTGGCCGCGAGCGGACTGGTCTGGGTGATCGCGGCGATCCGTTCGGACTTCTTTCACCGCTGCGGCGAGGTGCCGGGCTTCTCGGCGCTCAAGGACGGTCTCGCCAGCTACGAACTCCTGCCGCCGACCGGCCCGGAGATCGCGCAGATCATCCGCGAGCCCGCGGGCGTTGCCGGGCTCCGCTTCGAGCAGAATGCCGAGTTGGGGCGGCTCGATGATGTGCTGCAGGAGGCAGCTGCTGCCGATCCCGGATCATTGCCGCTTCTCGAGTTTGTGCTCGACGCGCTGTACGAGGCCGGTCGCGAGCGCCGGCTCCTCACCTTTTCGCATTATCGCGCGCTCGGCGGGCTCGAAGGCGCAATCGCGCGCCGCGCCGATGAAGTCGTAGATCTGCTGGCGCCCAAGATCCAGGAGGCCTTGCCCGCGGTGCTGGGCGCCCTCACCACGGCAAATCCGGGCGATGAAACGGTGACGGCGCGTCCTGCCCTGCTCACCGAAGTTGCAGGCACTCCCGCGCGATCGGCCCTCGTCAGGGCCCTGATCGACGCCCGGCTCCTCGTCAGCGATGAGGACGCCGCAGGCCATGTCGTCGTCCGCGTAGCACATGAAGCACTGCTGAGCCGTTGGCCGCGCGCCGGTGACATTGTGAACGCAAACCGGAACTTCCTCGAGACACGCGACCGCCTCAGGGCCGACGCTCACCGTTGGCACCTGGAGAACAGGAATAGAGAGCTTCTCCTTCCGTCCGGCAAACGCCTCGCCGAAGGCGAAGAGCTGATGCTGTCACGACGGGAGGAGGTCGACGATGCCGTCCTTGAGTACATCGAAGAGTCCTTGCGTGCCCATCGGCACAAGGAGGAGAAAGACCGGCACGCGGAGCTGGCGCTGATCGAGGCCGCCGAAGAGGCAAAACGCGAGCGCCTGGAGCGCGAGGCCGAGCGCCGGAGCCTCGCGGCTGTCGCAGCAAACCGGCTCGCCCGACGGACGCGCAATGCCGCGATCGTGGCGATCGCGCTCGCTCTCATGGCGGGCGCAGGCGCGCTGGTCGCCTTCAAAGCGCGGGAGGAGGCAAGGGGCCAACGCGATCAGGCGCTGCGCAATCAGTCTCTTTCGCTCTCGTTTCTTTCGGAGCAGTCCGCGTCGAGAGGCAACACCGAGGCTGCGATCCTGTTGGCGCTCGAAGCACTGTCCTCGAAAGACCAGCCCAAGCGGCCCTATCTCTTTGAGGCTGAGACAGCCCTCTACAAGGCTCTGCTGGCGCACCGACAGATCAAAATCTTCCGGCATGGGGCCGGCGTGACGGATGCGGCATTCAATCCGGCCGGCGATCGCATCGTCACCGCATCCCACGACAAGACTGCAGCCGTCTGGGACATCTCCAGCGGCGCCGAAACCGCAGTTCTAAAAGGACATGAAGAGGCCCTGGAGAGGGCTGAATTCAGCCCGGATGGGAGCCGTATCCTGACGGCCGCGAGGGATGGCACTGCACGCCTTTGGGAGGCCACATCGGGAGAACAGCTCTTCATCCTGCGGCCTGTAAGCAACTATCCGACGGCAATCTTCAGCCCGGATGGCACCCGGGTGCTGACGGCGGGGGAGAACAGCGATGCAACGCTCTGGGATGCTCGGACCGGAAAGAAAGTCCTAGGTGTAAGGAGCGACGCATATACGCGTGCTGCTTTCAGTTCAGACGGCCGCAGCTTCGCGACGGCAGGCAGGCATTTTGTTTCGATCTGGAATAGCGCAGACGGCGCGCTGACGCGGTCAATCCGAGTGACCTCCTGGCCCTACAGCCTGGCGTTCAGCCCGGACGGAAGCCGGATGCTGGCCGGCCCGTGGGGTTGGCATTCACACCGCGACACTTCCAGCCTTTTCGATGTGTCGAAAGGAACGGAGATCGCAAAGTTGGCCGGCAGCAAGAGCGACACGCAATTGAACGGCGTGATTTTCAGTCACGGGGGTCAGCGAATCGCCACTGTATCCCTCGATGGCACTGCCCGGATTTGGGATGGAGTGTTGGGAACGCTGGATGATGTGCTCGGCCAGGAGGTTTCGGGATTGAAGGCAGACATCGACACGGATGAACGTGATGTGGAGATGACCGGTGCTTTCACCCCGGACGACCGCTTCCTGGCGACCGCCTCGGTCAATGGGCCGATCCGCATCTGGGACGTTGAACGCGCCTCGTTGGTGACGACGATCGCCGGCCATGAATCTTTGGTCGAGCATCTGGAATTCAGCCCGGTTGACAGCAACATTCTTCTCACTGCTTCACACGATGGCACCGCTCGGCTGTGGGATGTCGACGGCGCCCTCACGACCGCGCTCTCGCATGAATACCGGCCGACTTTCGCGGTCTTCAGTCCCGACAATGTCCACCTGCTGACCGGCGGCGGCGACAGCGCGGCGCACCTGTGGGATGTCGTGAGCGGGCGCGAGACAATCCGGCTCGATACACATGAGATCGTTCAAAGCGCGACGTTCAGCCTAGATGGAAGGCGCGTCGCGACGGCATCGCTTGGGGGCCAGGTCCGAATTTGGGATGTGGCCACGGGACACGAGACCACCCAGTTCCGATCACATGGCGGCCTGATCCAGATCCAGTTTGGTCGCGATGGCAAATCGCTTCTCTGCGCATCGATGAACGGCACCGCGCAGTTGTGGGACGCGGCGAACGGCACCAAGCTGGCCGTGATCAATACAAGCAGCAATCTGCCGCAGGCCATTCTCAGCCCTGACGGAAATCTGATCCTCTCGGCCAGGGAAGACAATGCGGGCCACTTGCTGACGACGGGCGGAGCCGAGCTCAGGGTTCTTGTGGGGCATCAGGATCGCATCACGGCAGCGGCCTTCAGCCCGGACGGTCAAATGGTCGCCACGGGCTCACTCGACCACACGGCTCGCATTTGGTCGACCGCGGACGGAGCAAACGTCGGAACGCTAGTGGGACACACCGGCGCGCTAACGGTCCTCGCCTTCAGCCCCGACGGTCAGTCGCTGCTGACCGGCTCGCGCGATGGAACCGTCCGCATCTGGGGCGTCGCTGGCGGACTGGAAAGGGCCGTTCTAAGGGGCCACAGCGGCGCCGTCGACAGCGCCCAGTTCAGTCCCAACGGTTTGTATGTCGTGACCGCGTCCTCGAAAGATCGCACGGTGCGGCTATGGGCGACGCAATCGGGGCGCCAAATTGCCGTCCTTGGCAGCCACGACGAAGCAACCGTTCTACTGGGCTTTACACGCGCAGCTTTCAGTTCCGACGGCACCCGCGTCGCAATTGTTGCCGGCGAAAAAAGTGTCCCTATCGTTCGTGTCTTCCAGGCGCCCAAGGACCTCATCGACTTCGCCCGGCGCACCGTGCCTCGCGAGCTCACCGCTTGCGAGCGGCGAAGCTTCTTCCTGCCTGCGGACCCTGCAACCGGCACCTGTCCGGGCTGATGTCGGCAACGGGCCAGATGTTGCCGCTTGAGCCGTCCGAGTGGCTCACAGGTTGCCGATGCAGAGATATTTGATTTCCAGATAGTCGTCCGCGCCGTGGCGGGAGCCCTCGCGGCCGAGGCCGGACTGCTTGATGCCGCCGAACGGCGCCGCTTCGCTGGATATCAGGCCGGTGTTGATCCCGACCATGCCATATTCCAGCGCCTCGGCCACCCGCCAGACCTTCTTCAGGTCGCCGGCGAAGAAATACGCCGCAAGTCCGAATTCGGTGTCGTTCGCCTGCGCGATCACGTCCTCGACGGTGTCGAAACGGAAGAGCGGCGCGACGGGGCCGAAAGTCTCCTCGCGCGCCACCTGCATGCCGCTTGTGACGCCCGTCAGCACTGTCGGCGAGAAGAACGTGCCGGCGCCTTTGATGCGCTTGCCGCCGGTCAGCACCTTGGCACCCTTCGATACCGCGTCCTCGACATGGCTCTCGACCTTCGCCAGGCCCTTGTCGTCGATCAGCGGGCCGACCATCACGCCTGCCTCGAAGCCGTCGCCGACCGGCATCGCCGCCACCTTTGCCGCGAGCCTGGCGGCGAAGGCGTCATAGACGCCGGACTGGACGTAGAGGCGGTTGGCGCAGACGCAGGTCTGGCCGGCATTGCGGTACTTGGAGGCGAGCGCGCCTTCGACCGCGGCGTCGAGATCGGCATCGTCGAAGACGATGAACGGCGCATTGCCGCCGAGCTCGAGGCTGACCTTCTTGATCTGGTCGGCGCACTGGCGCATCAGGATGCGGCCGACCTCGGTCGAGCCGGTGAAGCTGATCTTGCGCACCTTGTCGTTGCCGCACAATTCCTTGCCGATGGCCGGACCGTCTTCGCCGACGATGACGTTGAAGACGCCCGCCGGCACGCCGGCCTGCTCGGCAAGGACGGCCAGCGCCAGCGCCGAAAGCGGCGTCTGCTCGGCGGGCTTCGAGACGACCGTGCAGCCGACGGCGAGCGCCGGCGCGACCTTGCGGGCGATCATCGCGGCGGGAAAGTTCCACGGCGTGATCGTGCCGACGACGCCGACGGGCTGCTTGATGACCATCATGCGCTTGTCATTCGACGGTGCGGGGATCGTCTCGCCATAGATGCGCTTGGCTTCCTCGGCATACCACTCGACATAGGCGGCGGCGTAGAGGATCTCGCCGCGCGCCTCGGCGAAGGGC
>NZ_RZOF01000080.1:0-19737 GCF_003998955.1 Mesorhizobium sp. M4B.F.Ca.ET.017.02.2.1
GCCCTGGTATGACGGCGCGCCGCTGGAAATGCCCTTCATCTACGTCGCCGGCATGTGGATGGCGGTGTTTTCCTCGATCGCCTTCACCGCCATCTACGCCTTCCGCGTCGCCGAGGAGGCGCGCCTGCTCGCCAACGCGCTCGCCGCCACCGAGCTGGTGCTGCAGCGCGAGCAGCATCTGTCGGCGCTGGACGGGCTCGCCGCCGCCGCTGCGCACGAGCTCGGCACGCCGCTCGCCACCATCACGCTGGTCGCCAAGGAGATGGAGAAGGCGCTCGGCAAGGATCAGAAATTCGGCGAGGACGTGAAACTGCTGCGCTCGCAGAGCGAGCGCTGTCGCGAGATCCTGAAGCGGCTAACCAGCCTTTCGTCCGAAGGCGAAGCGCATCTGTCGCGCTTGCCGCTGACCTCGCTGGTCGAAGAGGTGACTGCGCCGCATCGCGATTTCGGCATCTCGATCAAGCTGCGGCCGGGCGAGCGCATCGGCCCCGAGCCGGTCGGGCGGCGCAACCCCGGCGTCATCTACGGCCTGGGCAACCTGGTCGAGAACGCCGTCGATTTCGCCCGCAAGACCGTCACCGTCAGCTGGAGCTGGGACGATGCCGACGTCGTCTTCTCGATAACCGACGATGGGCCGGGCTTCCCGCCGGAGATCATCGACCGCATCGGCGAGCCCTATATGTCGACGCGCCAGGGCACCGAGGCCGGCGGCGGCCTCGGCCTTGGCCTGTTCATCGCCAAGACCTTGCTGGAGCGCTCCGGCGCCACGCTTGATTTCCGCAATTCGAGCGGGCTGGGCGAGGGCGCGGTGGTGCAGATATCCTGGCCGCGCGGCGTCTTTCTCAACCCCGAATCGTCCTCCAGCATGTTCGATACCGCCTGAAACCCGGCTTTAACCTGCATCGTGGCCTCATCGGTGCCCGTTGCAGGTGCGAAAAATTGGACAATAGTGGCGCGGAACTGTATCTGCGTAAGCTTAAGTCAGCAGGAATTCTGGACACCATGAGTGGAGACGAAACGACTGGCGCAATGGTTGAGGGCGAGGACACCTCGCTGCTGATCGTCGACGACGACAAGCCGTTCCTGACCCGGCTTGCCCGCGCCATGGAAACCAGGGGCTTCGCTGTCGATACCGCCGACAGCGTCGAGGAGGCGGTGGCCAAGGCGCGCGCCCATCCGCCGGCCTACGCCGTGGTCGACATGCGGCTCGGCGACGGCAACGGGCTCGACGTCATCGCCGCCATTCGCGAGAAGCGCGACGACGCCCGCGCCGTCATCCTCACCGGCTATGGCAACATCGCCACCGCGGTGACCGCCGTGAAGCTTGGCGCCATCGACTATCTTTCCAAGCCGGCCGACGCCGACGACGTCTTCGCCGCGCTCACCCGCACCTCCGGCGAACGCGCCGCGCCGCCGGAAAATCCGATGTCGGCCGACCGCGTGCGCTGGGAGCACATCCAGCGCGTCTACGAAATGTGCGACCGCAACGTCTCGGAAACCGCGCGCCGGCTGAACATGCACCGCCGCACCCTGCAGCGGATCCTCGCCAAGCGCGCGCCACGGTGACTGGGAGTCCCGGACAGAGCCAGGGCAACAGCGCCGGAGTTTCCAACTTTTGGTGCAGGCTGCCAATTCTCGAAAGTTGGTGCTGCCCCTCACCTGCCTGCCGGCATCCTCTCCCCGTATAGTGACGGGGAGAGGGGCGCTCTCATCCCCGATTTCGCCAATCTTCGGCGTTGCAGAATGCGCGCCAAGGCTGCGGCCAGCCCCTTCTCCCCGTCTCTATACGGGGAGAAGTGCCCGGCAGGGCGATGAGGGGCAGCGCCGGCGTTCGGAAAGGAGATGGGGCTTTGAAGCCGAACCCGTTTGCCGGATCGATGCTTGCCCGGTCCTTGAAGTTTGCGCATCATCGCGCGGTGGACAGTTGCATGAGGGAGGGCGACGTGCAGGATTTGGAGCAGCGGCCGAAATCCATCCTGCGCGAATTCCTCGACGGCGAGGCGGCCGGCGGCATCATCCTGATGGCGACGGCGGCGCTTGCCCTCATCGTCGCCAACTCGCCGCTCGCCGAAGCCTATTTCGCTCTCCTCCATGCCTATCTCGGGCCGCTCAGCGTCTCGCACTGGATCAATGACGGGCTGATGGCGGTGTTCTTTCTCCTGGTCGGCCTGGAGATCAAGCGCGAGATGCTGGACGGCCAGCTCTCGACCTGGCCGCGCCGCGTGCTGCCTGGTATCGCCGCTGCCGGCGGCATGGTGGTTCCGGCGCTGGTCTATGTCTTGATCAACCGCGACAATCCGGCCGCGCTCTCCGGCTGGGCGATCCCGACAGCCACCGACATCGCCTTCGCGCTCGGCGTTCTCTCGCTGCTCGGCAATCGCGTGCCGGCCTCGCTGAAAATCTTCCTCACCGCGCTCGCCATCATCGACGATCTCGGCGCCGTCATCATCATTGCGCTGTTCTACACAAGCGGTCTTTCGCTCGCCTATCTCGGCGCCGCCTTCGCGGTCATCGCCGCGCTCGTCGCGCTCAACCGCATGCGGGTGATGAACCTGATCCCCTATCTCGTGCTCGGCGCCGTGCTCTGGGTGCTGGTGCTGAAATCGGGCGTGCACGCGACGCTCGCCGGCGTGGCGCTGGCGCTCACCGTCCCGCTCGAGCCCGCCGCCGGCATCGGCGACGATATCGAACATTCGCCGCTGCACAAGCTGGAGCACGGCCTGCACAGACTGGTGCCTTTCATCGTTATCCCGATCTTCGGCTTCGCCAATGCCGGCGTCTCGCTCGCTGGCCTCAGCATGGCCGCCCTCGTCGAGCCGCTGACATTGGGCGTCGCCGCCGGCCTGGTGCTGGGCAAGCTGGTCGGCGTGTTCGGCTCCTCGGCGCTCGCCATCCGGCTCGGCCTCGCCGATTTGCCGGCCAATGCCGGCTGGTTGCACATGATCGGCATATCGCTGCTGTGCGGCATCGGCTTCACCATGAGCCTGTTCATCGGCCTGCTCGCCTTCGCCAGCGATGTGGCGCTGCAAGACGCGGTCAAGGTCGGCATCCTCGCCGGCTCGCTGGTCGCCGCGCTGCTCGGCGCGGCAATGCTGGTCATGGCGCCGGCCGCGGGTGTGGAGGAGGAAATCGAATAGCGCTTCGGGCTCCCGCCAACAGATGGGAAATTTCCAGCGTCGCGCTGCCCCTCATTGCCCTGCCGGGCATTTCTCCCCGTGAACGGGGAGAAAGAGGCTTGGGACCACGTCGGCGCTCAACTCCCGCCGCGCTGGTGATTGGCGAAATCCTGCGCGACGACGCCCCTTCTCCCCGTTCACGGGGAGAAGATGCCGGCAGGCAGATGAGGGGTGGCGCAAACGGTGGAAATTCATAGCAAGCGTAAGCGGCCGCTACTCGCTCTCGCCGTCCAGCGCCGGCACCGAAACGCCGGCAAGCTCCGCCGCCAAAAGCCGCGCCGCGCCGGCGCGGGCGATCCGCAGCATCAGCGCCTTGCGCGTTGCCGCCGCCATCCGGTGCTCCGGCGCCTCGCGCAGGATCTCGGCGCCATAGCCGTCGGAGAGGATGAAGCCGCATTCCTGCGGAAAGATCTCCGAGGGCACACCGGGATGGGTAGCGAAGAAGAAGCGGTCGGAATGCAGCCGATAGTCCGGCCATTTGCGGTCGACGCGGAAATCCTCGATCGAGGATTTGATCTCGATGATCCAGATATCGCCCTGGCGGGTCAGCGCGACGAGGTCGGCGCGCCGGCCGGTTGCGAGGGACAGTTCCGGCAGCACATGCGCGCCCATTGCGGCAAGCAGCCGCTGCACCCCGCGCCGCACCAGCATGGCGCGCTCCGACTGGCGACCGTCGATCAAGGGGTTAAGGGGAATCGGTGAGATGATGGGCATGGCCGGCACCATGCCAGATTTTGTTCACGGTTTGAACCCGTCTTTAAGGGGCGATTATATATTTGACAAACCCGTCGCCTGATACGAGGTGCGCTGATATGAAAAGCGCATGAAACCCAGTAAGTATATGATGCGAGCCGTTATGGTCGCTTTGGAGCTTGCCCTAGTCTGGGTGGTTGCCCAATCCCTTTGGACGGGCAGGATTCCTCTCAAGGATCACCCCGTAGAGCGAGCACTTGACCCATTTACTTACTGGGTCGAGTTGGCCGTGATCACTTTCGCCATCATAACCCTGCCGCTCTGGATGCTCTACCGCGAGCGGCAGGAGCGCTAGGCCATGAGTTGGTTTGCTTTGGCAGTCGTCATTCTCGGCATCGGTATCCCGGCCATTCTGGCTGCGGTCTACTATTGGACAGATCTCGAAACCCGTAAGGGACGTGGGTGGAATTGGCTGCGAGGCAAGGGCTTTTAGCGCGCCGGCCCTGTCCCGTTCCACCGGATGAATCGGGCTTTACTCCGCCGCAACCTCATCCGCGCCGCGACCGGGAAGCGTCGACACCTTTGGCGACTGTATGTTCGACAGACTCATTGGAGGATCCCGGACTCCGCTGATAAGAAAGCGCATGCGAGGAAGCTTTTTCGACATCATCAGATTGGCGACGGCACTGGCGCTGGGTCTAACCGTAGGCGCTTGCCAGCGCTATGAAGACAGGCAAGCCTCATTTGAGATTTGTCACGCTGAAATGACAAAGGCTTTTCGCACCAGAACCCCGGATACCCAATCACAAGAGGCTAGTTTTGTTCGGGGCTGCATGGCAGCACTCGGGTTTGAAGCAGCACTCGCACCGAGCAGTCTGTGCACCGAAATCGACCTGACGGAGAACCTGAACTGCTATGCAGGCAGCGACTAACCCCGTTACCAGGCTATAGGGGGCGCGCCATGCCCCATCTAGACATTAGCCATCGTTAATGGTTGTGTCCGGTTGCATTCGCCGCTGGTGATTGCAACAGGTGGCAACCTGGCCCGCGTCTTCCCCTCTAAGGAATGACGCGGGTTCACCGCCTTGCCGCAGCGGGCGATCCTGTCGTGGCTGCGGCGATCAGTTCGCCGTTTTGCTGTGCTCGCCGTCCACGGTCAAGCCCGCCATGTCGTCCAGGATCGGGCAGTCCGGGCGGTGGTCGCCGTGACAGGCGTGGACCAGCGTCTGCAAGGTGGCGCGCATCGATTGCAGCTCGCGCACCTTCTCCTCGATCGCCCTGACATGGGCGGCGGCGATTTCGCGCACGTCGTGGCTGGCGCGGTCGCGGTCCTGGTAGAGCGCCATCAGTTGGCGGCAGTCGTCGATGGAGAAGCCGAGATTGCGGGCGCGGCGCAGGAAGGCCAGCCGGTGGATATCGTCGCCAGAATAGTCGCGGTAGCCGTTCTCGGCCCGCGCCGGCCGGATCAGGCCGATCTCTTCGTAGTAGCGGATGGTCTTGGCCGGCAGGCCGGACCGCTCGGCGGCGTCTCCGACATTCATGGCGCTCTCCTCAATCCGGACCCCAGTCGGAGGCCCCATTGATTTTGCTTCACAATCCTGTGAGCCCTGTTGCCGAAAAGACGCAGTTGTGCATCTACCGGCAGGTAAGGTCCTGCATATAGGCATGGCGCGCTTGGCAAGCAAAAGAAATGCCAGCATGAATGATTTCAGGAAAAGCGGCCGACTCGTGCCGCGATCAACGGGCTGGGCATCGGACCTATTCATGCGCTTGAAGTCTCTTGCAATCGTCGCTGCTTTGGCGATGTCGACCGCGATCAGTGGTTGCAGCACCATCGGCGCGCGACTGTTCACCAACGACTATGGCGCGGTCACCGATGCGGGTTATCAGTTGCCGCGCATCCCGATCGAGAAGGTTCCGTCGCGCTTCCACCGACAGGAAGTGGAGTACGACACCAGGGAAAAGCCGGGCACGATCATCGTCGATACCCAGAACAAGTTCCTCTACTTCGTCGAGAGTGACGGGCTGGCGATCCGCTACGGCATCGGCGTCGGCCGTGAAGGCTTCGAGTGGCACGGCACAGCGCGCATCGCGCTGAAGCGCGAATGGCCGACCTGGACGCCGCCCTCGCAGATGATCAAGCGCCAGCCGGAACTCGCCAAATTCGCTGGCGGCATGGATCCGGGCCTGAAGAACCCGCTTGGCGCCCGCGCCATGTACCTGTTCAACAAGGGCGGCGACATGGGCTACCGCCTGCATGGCAGCCCGGAATGGAATTCGATCGGCAAGGCGATGTCGTCGGGCTGCATCCGGCTGATGAACCAGGACATCATCGACCTCTACAACCGCACCTCTGTCGGCGCCAAGGTCATCGTGATGTAGGGACCACGATCCCCGTATTCGGGGGTCATGGCTCACCTGAAAAGTTGAGTACGCGGACCGTCTAGGCAACAAATGGACGTCCCAAAACAGAAAACCGGGCAATTCGGCCCGGTTTTTTGTTGCCTGCTGACGGAAGAGCTTACGCTTAAGCGACCTGCTCGACCTGCTGCACCTCGGGGACGAAGTGACGAAGCAGGTTCTGGATGCCGTGCTTCAGCGTCGCCGTCGACGACGGGCAGCCGGCGCAGGCGCCCTTCATGTGCAGGAACACGGTGCCGTTCTCGAAGCCGCGGAAGGTGATGTCGCCGCCGTCCTGGGCAACCGCCGGGCGCACCCTGGTGTCGAGCAGCTCCTTGATGGTGACGACCAGTTCCTCGTCGGCCTTGTCGTAGAATTCGCCGGTCTCGCTGGTCTCGGCCGCCGGGCCGGCCTTGGTCATGACCGGCGCGCCAGACATGAAATGCTCCATGATGGCGCCGAGGATCGCCGGCTTCAAGTGCTGCCAGTCGGGACCGTCCTTGGTCACGGTGATGAAGTCGTAGCCGAAGAAGACGCCGGTGACGCCGGGGATCTCGAACAGCCGGCCGGCCAGCGGCGAGGCGCTCGCCGCACTGTCGGCGTCGCGGAAATCGGCGGTGCCTTCGCGCAGCACTTCCTTGCCAGGCAAAAACTTCAGCGTTGCCGGGTTCGGCGTCGATTCGGTCTGGATGAACATGGCGGTCTCCATGCCCGTTTCGGGCGGATAGTTTGGAATGGTTCTAAATAGGCGCTATCGGCGGGACATTCAAGCGAAACGCGTCGCCGCAACGGCTGGCTGGCGGAATGTTTTTGCCAAGCCTCCGGTACATGGGGCGAGGCGTGTCGGCCTGACCTGAATATCGGCACGCCTCAAGCGAGGCTGTCGATTTCCTCATCCGACAGATTCTGCGGCACCACGGTGACCGGGATGGGGAAGGCGGCCCCCCTGCCGGCCACGGCGCTGACCAGCGGCCCGGGGCCTTCCTTGCCGGCGCCCGCCGCCAGCACCAGGATGGCGATGTCCTGGTCTTCCTCGATCAGCTTATGGATCTCTTCGGTCGGCTTGCCCTCGCGCACCACCAGTTCCGGCTCGATGCCGAGCTTCTGGCGCACCTTGTTGGCGTAGGTATCGAGCGCGGCGCGCGCCGTGGCGTTCGCCTCCTCGCGCATGATCTTCTCGACCCCCAGCCAGTGCTGGAAATCGTCCGGCTCGATGACATAGAGCAGCACCAGCACGCCGCTGGTGCTCTGCGCCCGCTTCGAGGCATAGGCGACGGCGCGCTCGCATTCCGGCGTGTCGTCGATGATCGCCAGGAACTTGCGGCGGTGGCCAACTTCACGGCTGAGACGTTTGGAGACCATGTCTGTCTGCTCGGTATCAATTCGGCCGCAATCTGCCACCGCCAAGGACCGGCGGCAAGCCGCCGGCCTTCATGGCGGTAGCGATCGACGAGATTGGATCGATCAGTCCTGCAACAGGCCGATGATGTCGCGCACCGTCCGCATCGTCGATTCCGCCAGCGCGCCGGCGCGCTCGCCGCCGTCCTTCAGCACCGCATCGACATAGGCGCGGTCGCCCTCGATGCGGCGCATCTCGCCGGCGATCGGCGCCAGCTTCTCCACCGCGAGGTCGGCCAGCGCCGGCTTGAACACCGAGAACTGCTGGCCGCCGAACTCCTTCAGCACGTCGGCCTTCGAGATTTCGGCAAGCCCGGCATAGATGCCGACCAGGTTTTCCGCCTCGGGACGGCTGGCCAGCCCGTCGACCTCGCCCGGCAAGGCTTCGGGATCGGTCTTGGCCTTGCGGATCTTCTTCGAGATGGTGTCGGCATCGTCGGTCAGGTTGATGCGTGACAGGTCAGACGGGTCCGACTTGGACATCTTCTTCGACCCGTCGCGCAGGCTCATGATGCGCGCCGCCGGTCCGCCGATCACCGGTTCGGTGATCGGGAAATAGCCGTTCACCGTCTCCTCGCCGACCTGCATCTCGACGCCGACGCCAAGTGCGGCGATGCGGTCGGAGAAGTCATTGTTGAATTTCTGGGCGATGTCGCGGGTCAGCTCGAGGTGCTGCTTCTGGTCCTCGCCCACCGGCACATGGGTGGCGCGGTAGAGCAGGATGTCGGCGGCCATCAGGCTTGGATAGGCGAGAAGGCCGAGGGAGGCGTTCTCGCGGTCCTTGCCGGCCTTGTCCTTGAACTGCGTCATCTTGTTCATCCAGCCGATGCGCGCCACGCAATTGAAGATCCAGGCGAGCTCGGCGTGCTGCATCACCCGCGACTGGTTGAAGACGATGTGCTTCTTGGGGTCGATGCCGGAGGCGAGGAAGGCGGCGGTGATCGAGCGGGTCTGGTCGGCAAGGTCGTCATGGACGAGCTGCGCCGTCAGCGAATGCAGGTCGACGACGCAATAGATGCAGTCGGACTGGTCCTGCAGCGCGACGAATTTCTTGATGGCGCCGAGATAGTTGCCGAGATGCAGGTTGCCGGTCGGCTGGACGCCGGAAAAGACGAGTGGCTTGAAGGCTGACATTTTTTCCTCATTGGCTTGTGGAGGGCCGTTTCGCGCGCGGCGAAAGTCTTTCGACGGGCGCGCTTATGGACGAAGCCCGGCATCCGATCAAGAGGCACCCAACGTGCCGATTAACGGGCTATTGACATTGGCATGCGGTGGCTACATGTTTCAAGCTACACGAAAGAATGTAGTCATGACCATCAATATCAACAACAAGGAAGCCGACAGGCTAACCCGCGCCTTCGCCAAAGCTGAGGGCGTCGGCATCACCGAGGCCATCGTGATCGCCATGCGCGAAGCCCTCGAACGGCGGCGCAACCGCGAGACGCCGTTGGAGACGGCAGCCCGGCTGAGGGCCGAGTTTGGAATTGAGTTGGGCGAGCAGGCGCGCAGGCCGTTGCCCCGCTCGGTCTATGATGAACTGTCCGGCGAGGACTGATGTTCGTCGATGCAGCCGCTATCGTTGCGATGCTGAGCAATGAAGCTGAGGCCGAACGCTGCGCGCAGGCGGTCGTGGACGCCTCGGCTCCATTCACCTCCGCAATCGCTGTCTGGGAAGCCTCAATGGCCCTATCCCGGCCGGAAAAGCTGGCAATACCGGTTGCCAGAAGCGCTGAGATTGTGACCCGTTTTCTTGAAGAGCGCGCAATTGCCTTGCGCGAGCTGCCGCCGGCGCTGGACGCGGCATCGCTATCCATCGAGGCCGCGTCGCGGTTTCGCAACAACGCCATCCGACTGAACCTGGCGGACTGTTTCCACTACGCTTGCGCACGCCACTACGCCGTTCCGATGCTTTCCACGGCCGACGAATTCAGGCTCACGGATCTGGAGACTGTTCCGTAACCGGCGGCGCTGCCTTTGCCTCGCCGCGCTTCACATTCCTGCGGATCATGCCGAAATCGGCGCCGCCGGTCGCGAAGGCGGCGATGAAATAGAGCGCAGCACCCCCGGCGACCAGTGCAAGCACCGTCGTTGCTTTCACGACCAGCGGTGAGCCGGGTCCGATCTGCGTCGCAAAATGCCGCTCCGCGAAGTAAAGCGCGGTCGCCATGATCCCGGCGGACAGCACCAGCCTCGGAATGCGCTTCAACAGCGGGATGTCGCGGCCCCAATGGCCGCGCCGGATCAGCACGGCAAGCAGCATCAGTGCGTTGACCCAGCCGGCCACGGCCGACGCCACCGCGATGCCCGGCGCGCCCATCGACGGAAACAGCGACAGCGCGGTGGCGACATTCACGCCGACCGAGATGGCGGCGAACATCATCGGCGTGCGCGTGTCCTCGCGCGCGAAGTAGCCGGGGGTGAAGGCCTTGATCAGCACGAAGGCCGGCAGGCCGAGACCGAAGATCGCCAGGATCGAGGCCACGATCGGCGTCGAATGGTTGGCGGCGAAGGCGCCGCGCTCGTAGACCAGCCGCACGATCGGCTCCGACATCACCCACAACGCGGCCGCCGCCGGCAAGGTCATGAACAGCGTGAACTCGACCGAGCGGTTTTGCAGGTTGGCCGCCTCGATCAGGTTGCCCGACTTCAACGCCCGCGACAGTTCCGGCAACAGCACGATCGCCACCGCCACGCCGACGACGCCGAGCGGCAATTGGTAGATGCGGTCGGCATAGGCCAGAGAGGAAACGGCGCTGTCCTGCGCCGAGGCGATCGCCGTGCCGATCAGCTGGTTGATCTGGGTGATGCCGCCTGTGATCGCCGCCGGCAGCGCCAGGATCAACAGCCGCTTGACGCTCGGCGTCATCTTCGGCCTGCGGAAGCCGATCGAGATGCCGGCATGGCGCACCGCCACCCAGACGATGGCGAGTTGCACCACCCCCGCCGCCAGCACGCCCCAGGACAGGCCGAAGCCGACGTCGTGCGCATCCAGCCCATTGTACCAGGCGTATCCGAGCACGCCGATCAGGATGATGTTGAGGAAGACCGGCGCCACCGCCGCGGCGAAATAACGGCGCAGCGAATTCAGCATGCCGGCCATCATGGCGCCGAGCGACATGCAGATGAGATACGGGAACATGATGGTCGCAAGCGTGACCGTCGTCTCGAACTTGCCCGGCGTGTCGGCAAAGCCCGGCGCCACCAGGTAGCGCACGATCAGCGGCATCGCGAACTCCATTGCGATCGTCAACGCCAGCAGTGCCGTGAACAGCACGCCGAACACTTCCTCGGAGAAGCGCTTGGCGCCCTCGGTGCCATGCGTCTCGATCTCCTTGGCGAACAGCGGCACGAAGGCCGCGTTGAAGGCGCCCTCGGCGAACAGCCGGCGGAAGGTGTTGGGGAACTGGAAGGCGGCGTTGAAGGCGTCGGCGATCGGCCCGGTGCCCAGCGCCGCCGCCATCAGCATCTCGCGGCCGAAGCCGAGCGCGCGGCTCATCAGCGTGCCGGAGGCGACCGTGGCGAATTTCTTGACAAGGCTCATGCGCGGGGAGACTGCCTGTGCGATTGGGACAAAGTGATGGTCACTCGGCCGCCGCCCTGGCCTTGCCGCCGCGCTCCGGCGCGGTGCCGTCCAGGGTCTCGATCAGCCGCTTGTGGATGGTGGCCATGCGCGTCGGGCTGTCGATCTTCTGTCCCGTGAGGTCGGTGACATAGAAGGTATCGATGACCTTCTCGCCGAAGGTGGTGATGTGCGCCGATGCGATGTCGAGCGACAGATCGGACAGCGCCCCGGTGATCTCGGAGAGCAGGCCGGGCCGGTCGAGCCCCTCGATCTCGATCACCGAGAAGCGGTTCGACAGCGTGTTGCGGATCTCGGCGCGCGGCGGAATGCGGAAGACCTTGGCGCCGCGCTTGGGCTTGGTGCGCTTCTCGATCATTTCCGGCAGCCAGGTCTTGCCCGACAGCACGTCCTCGATCAGCCGGCCGACCCGTTCGGCGCGCCGGCGCTCGTCCTCGTCGAGGTCGAATTCCCTCGAAATCAGGATCGTGTCCAGCGCCCGGCCGTCCGAGGTGGTGAAGATCTGCGCATCGACGATGTTGCCGCCGGCGGCGGCGCACGCGCCGGCGATCACCGACAGCAGGCGTGGATGGTCCTGCGCCAGGACGGTGATCTCGGTCACCGCCTCGAACTCATGCGTCTTGACCATGGTCGCGAGCTTCTTGTCGGCGGCGTCCGCCTCGCGGACGAACTCGGCATGGCGCAGCTGGTCGGCGAGATCGACGGTCAGCAGGTAGTTCTCGTAGTGCTGGGCGACATAGCGCTTGCGCTCCTTTGCCGGCCAGTTGGCCAGCGCCTCGGCCAGCCGCTCGCGCGCCGCGGAAGTGCGCTCGGCGCGCGACACTTCGGAGAAGCCGCCGGTCAAGAGCAGCTCGGTTTCGTAATAGAGCGTGCGCAGCAACTGCCCCTTCCAGCCGTTCCAGACGCCCGGCCCGACACCCCTGATATCGCAGACGGTGAGGATCAACAGCAGCTTCAGCCGCTCGACCGACTGCACGATCGAGGCGAAATCCTCGATCGTCTTGCGGTCGTTGAGGTCGCGCGTCTGCGCCGTCATCGACATCACGAGATGGTTCTCGACCAGCCAGGCCACCGTCTCGGTGTCGGCGGCCGACAGCCCCATATGCGGGCAGATGCGCCGCGCGATGCGGGCGCCGGCTTCCGAATGATCCTCCGGCCGCCCCTTGGCGACGTCGTGCAGGAGCACGGCGACATAGAGCGCCTCGCGGCTCTTCTTCAGCCCCGGCATCAGCGAATGCGACAGCGGGTGCACCTTCTCGCCGTCGCCGCGCTCGATCTCGGCCAACACGCCGATGCAGCGGATGAGGTGCTCGTCCACCGTATAGTGGTGGTACATCGAGAACTGCATCATGGCGACGATCTTGCCGAAGTCCGGGATCAGCTTGCTCAGCAGCCCCGCCTCGTTCATGCGCCTGAGATTGAGCTCGGCGTAGCGGTCTGAGGTCAAAATGTCGAGGAACAGCCGGTTGGCCTCCTCGTCGCGCCTCAGCGCCTTGCCGATGAGGCCGAGCGAACGGGTGAGTAGCTTCAGCGCGTCGGGGTGGAACTCCAGCCCATGCTTGTCGGCGAACCAGAACAGCCTGAGCAGATTGACCGGGTCGCGCTCGAACACCATGTCGTCGGCGACGTTGATGCGGTGATTGTCAACGATGAAATCGGACGTGCCGGCCAGCTTGCGCTTGCGACGCTGGAAGGTGAGGAAGATGCGGTTGAAGCCAGGCACGTGCTTGGCCTGCTCTTCCTCGAGCGCGGCGCAGAAGATGCGGGTGAGGTCGCCGACATCCTTGGCGACGAGGAAGTAGTGCTTCATGAAGCGCTCGACCGCCGACAGGCCGGGATGGCTGGTGTAGCCGAGCCGCTCGGCGATCTCGCGCTGGATGTCGAAATGCAGCCGCTCCTCGGCCTTGCCGGTGAGGAAGTGCATGTGGCAGCGCACCGCCCAGAGAAAGTCCTCGGCCTTGAGGAATTCCCGGTATTCGGCCTCGGTGAAGACGGCCTTCTCGACCAGTTCCTCGCCGGTGCGCACCCGGTAGAAATATTTGCCGATCCAGAACAGGGTCTGCAGGTCGCGCAGCCCGCCCTTGCCGTCCTTGACGTTGGGTTCGACCAGATAGCGGCTTTCGCCGGCCTTGGCGTGGCGATCGTCGCGTTCGGCAAGCTTGGCCTGCACATATTCGGGCCCGGTGGTGCGCACCACCTCATGGTCGAAGCGCGTCAAAAGCTCGTCATAGAGCTTCTGTTCGCCCCACAGGAAGCGCGCCTCCAGGATCGAGGTGCGGATGGTGACGTCGGTGCGCGACAGCCTCAGGCACTCGTCGATGTTGCGCGTCGCATGGCCGACTTTCAGCCCGAGATCCCACAGCATGTAGAGCATGTATTCGACGATCTGCTCGCCCCAGGGCGTCTGCTTGTAGGGCAGCAGGAACAGAAGGTCGATGTCGGAGCCAGGCGCCAGCGTGCCGCGGCCGTAGCCGCCGACCGCCACCACCGCCATGCGCTCGGCCGCGGAGCGGTTCTTAACGCGATAGACGTGGGTCGCGGCGAAATCGTAGAGCGCCCGGATGATCTCGTCCATGAGATGCGACAGCCGGGCAGCGCAGGCGGTGCCGCCGCCATCCTCCCTCAGCATGGCTTCCGCGATCTTGCGGCCATCGGCCAGCCGAGCCTTGAGCAGCTGCAGAACGGCGCCGCGCGTCGCCTGACCGGAACCGTCGCCGGCATGGGCCGCGGTCAGCTTCGTCATGTCGCCGCGCAGCATCACGCCGTCGATCAGCTCGTCGAGTTTCAGGGAGATTTTTGCCATATGCTGAGGTCGGCCTCGCCTTTCGGGCGGCGTCTATAGCGCGTTTTCGCGGTGCTGGGTATGGGGAGCCCCTGTCACGACACCGCATGATCTGCCCTGCCTTTACCGTCCGACAATGCGCCTGGCGAGAAAAATTGCGGCCGACCCTTGACCTTCCAGTTACTGGAAGCCCTACCTCGGCCTCAGATCAAGACATCAGAGGCATTCCAGATGGCCCATTCCGACCATGAACACCACGCGCATACCGGCGGCTGCTGCTCCGCCAAGGCCGCCGCGCCTGTCGCGGAGGCGGTCGTTCGCGATCCGGTCTGCGGCATGACGGTCGATCCGGCCGCCGGCAAGCCGACGGCCGAGCATGGTGGCCACATCCGTCATTTCTGCAGCGAGGGCTGCCGCGCCAAATTCGTCGCCGAGCCGGAAAAATACCTGACCGCCACCGATCCGGTCTGCGGCATGAGCGTCGATCGCGCCAGCGCCAGGCACTTCGTCCGCCATGAGGGCCAGGGTTTCTATTTCTGCTCGGCCGGCTGCAAGGGCAAGTTCGAGGCCGCGCCGGCCCATTATCTCGGCGACCGGCCGGCACCACAGCCGATGCCGAAGGGCACGCAATACACCTGTCCGATGCATCCCGAGATCATCCGCGACAAGCCGGGCGCCTGCCCGATCTGCGGCATGGCGCTGGAGCCGATGGGCGTGCCGACCGGCGAGGAAGGGCCGAACCCCGAACTGGTCGATTTCACGCGGCGCTTCTGGGTCAGCGCGGTGCTGTCCCTGCCGCTGCTCGTCATCGCCATGGCGCCGATGCTCGGCCTAAGCTTCGACAGCCTCATCGACGACCGGACAAAGACATGGGCCGAGCTGGCGCTGGCGAGCCCGGTCGTGCTGTGGGCGGCCTTTCCCTTCTTCCATCGCGGCTGGGAGTCGATCCTCAACCGCAGTCCCAACATGTGGACGCTGATCTCGCTCGGCGTCGGCGCGGCCTATCTCTACAGCATCGCGGCCACGCTGTTCCCGGACATCTTCCCGCACCAGTTCCGCGGCCATGGCGGCGCCGTGCCGGTCTATTTCGAGGCCGCCGCCGTCATCGTCGCGCTGGTCTTCCTCGGCCAGGTGCTGGAGCTCAGGGCCCGCGAGCGCACCGGCTCGGCCATCCGCGCCTTGCTCGACCTAGCGCCGAAGACGGCGCGGCTGATCGGCGCTGATGGCTCCGAAAGCGACGTGCCGCTCGACACGGTCAAGGCCGGCGACCGGCTGCGCATCCGTCCCGGCGATGCCGTTCCGGTCGACGGTGTCGTGCTCGAGGGACGCTCGGCCATCGACGAATCGATGATCACCGGCGAGCCGCTGCCGGTCGAGAAGACCGGGGGCGACGTCCTGACCGGCGGCACGCTCAACAAGAACGGCTCGCTGGTCATGCGCGCCGAGCGCATCGGCGCCGAGACGACGCTGTCGCGCATCGTCGAACTGGTCGCCAAGGCGCAGCGCTCGCGGGCGCCGATCCAGGGCCTGGCCGACCGCGTTTCCTTCTATTTCGTGCCGGCCGTTGTGCTGGTCGCGCTCGCCGCTTTCGCCGCCTGGGCGATCCTCGGCCCACAGCCAAGCCTGATCTTCGCCATCGTCTCGGCGGTGTCGGTGCTGATCATCGCCTGTCCCTGCGCGCTGGGGTTGGCGACGCCGATGTCGATCATGACCGCGACCGGGCGCGGCGCCCATGCCGGCGTGCTGATCAAGGAGGCGGCAGCGCTCGAGCGCTTCGCTTCGGTCGATACGCTGATCGTCGACAAGACCGGCACTTTGACCGAGGGTCGGCCAAAGCTCACCGACGTCTTCGCCGCCGGGGGCATCGCGGAAAACGAACTGCTGGCGCTGGCCGCCGCGCTTGAGAAGGGTTCGGAGCATCCGCTCGCCGAGGCGATCGTCGAGGGCGCGGTCGAACGCGGCGTGACGGTCGCCGATGCCGGCGATTTCGAGGCGGTCACCGGCAAGGGTGTGTCCGGCACGGTGGCCGGCAGCAAGGTCGCGCTCGGCAATGCGGCGATGATGGCCGACCTCGGCGTCGACACGGTCTCGATTTCAGCGCAGGCGGACGCGCTGCGGGGCGAGGGCAAGACGGCGATGTTCGTCGCCGTCGGCGGCGTGCTCGCCGGCCTCGTCGCCGTCGCCGACCCGGTCAAGCCGACAACGGCTGCGGCGATCGGCGCGCTGCACGACAGCGGCTTGCGGATCATCATGGCGACTGGCGACAATGAGCGCACGGCGCGCGCCATCGCCGGCAAGCTTGGCATCGACGAGGTGCGCGCCGGCCTGCTGCCCGAGCAGAAGGGAGCGCTGGTCGAGGAACTGCGCGCCAAGGGCGCCGGCGTCGCCATGGCCGGCGACGGCGTCAACGACGCGCCGGCGCTGGCCGCCGCCGATGTCGGCATCGCTATGGGCACAGGCGCCGATGTCGCGGTCGAGAGCGCCGGCATCACCCTGGTCAAGGGCGACCTCAACGGCATCGTCAGGGCCCGTACGCTGGCCCGGGCGACGATCCGCAACATTCGCCAGAACCTGTTCTTCGCATTCCTCTACAACGTGCTCGGCGTGCCGATAGCTGCCGGCGTCCTCTATCCGCTCACCGGCACGCTTTTGTCGCCGATGCTGGCCGCGGCGGCGATGAGCCTGTCCTCGGTCTCGGTCATCGGCAACGCCTTGCGCCTCAGAACGTTGAAACTCTGAGCGAAGCCCCCAAATACGACAGTCCATCAACAGGAGATCATGGATGACCTTGGCCAAGAAGATTGTGCTGCTCTTGATGGCGGCCGGAATGCTGCTCGCCGTCTTCCTCGAAAGCGTTCCGGCGCAATCGCAGGAGATGAAGCACGACATGTCCGGCATGGCGATGGGCGCGGAGAGCCCATCGACCGCCGGCTACAAGGCGGCGATGGACAAGATGCATGCCGACATGATGGCAAATGTCTATTCCGGCAATCCGGATGTCGACTTCGTCCGCGGCATGATCCCGCATCATCAGGGCGCGATCGACATGGCCAAGGTGGAATTGGCCAACGGCAAGGACCCGGAAATCCGCAAGATGGCCGAAGCGGTCATCAAGGCGCAGGAGGCCGAGATCAAGGAGATGCGGGCCTGGCTCGCGGCCCATCAGGCGGACTAGATTTAGCACGCCGGAAGTCCGGGCGGGGCTTGGGACTGGATTTCTTGCTTCGCCTGTGATGCGATCCCGCCGTCAATGAGAGCCTGCCATGGCATCTACCGTCAGAACCACCACGCTGCCCTCGGGCGAACCCTTGCCTGTGCTCGGCCAGGGCACCTGGAAGATGGGCGAGGACGCCCGTCGCCGCGCCGACGAGGTGAAGGCCCTGCGGCTCGGGCTGGATCTCGGCATGACGCTGATCGATACCGCCGAAATGTATGCCAGCGGCGGCGCCGAGGAGGTGGTGGCCGAGGCGATTGCCGGGCGCCGCGACGAGACCTTCCTGGTCTCGAAGGTGCTGCCCTCCAACGCCTCGCGCGCCGGCGTCCGGCGGGCCTGCGAGAACAGCCTCAAGCGCCTCGCCACCGACCGCATCGACCTCTATCTGCTGCACTGGCCGGGCAGCGTGCCGCTGACCGAGACCGTCGAGGCCTTCGAGGCACTGAAGGCGGCCGGCAAGATCCGCCATTGGGGCGTCAGCAATTTCGACACGGATGAGATGGAGGAACTGGTCGGCCTGCGGGACGGCGGCAACGTCCAGACCAACCAGGTGCTCTACAATCTCTCGCGCCGTGGCCCTGAGTTCGATCTCGCGCCCTGGAGCCGAGAGCGCGGCATTCCGCTGATGGCCTATTCGCCGGTCGAGCAGGGCGCGCTGGCGCGCAATGCCAGGCTGGAAGCCATCGCCGCCCGCCACAACGTGACGGCCGCGCAGATCGCCCTCGCCTGGGTGATGGCACAGGAAGGCGTCATCGCCATTCCGAAGGCTAGTCGGCAGGAGCATGTTCGCCAGAACGCCTCCGCGCTTGATATCAAGCTGACGCCCGAGGATTTCGCCGATCTCGACCGCGCCTTCCCGCCGCCGACGCGCAAGCGCGGGCTGGAGATGATTTGAGCGAAATCTGCATTCGCAATCGTGGTAAAGAGAGCAAGCGTTGGAACGAATCTCAGCCGGGCCGCATCACACGACGTACAAGATCGGGGGCATTAGCGTCACGTCGTTGCGCGACGGCTATGTCGACATGCCGATCCGCCGACTGCGCCATCCGGGAGACGAGCCCTTTGGCGACGATCTCCCGTCGCAGGTGCCGCTCTTCGACGGCGCGCTGAGATTGTCGGTCAATGCCTTTGCGATCGACGACGGCCAAGACGTCATGCTGATCGACACGGGGTCCTCGAACGCCTGGCACCCGACGATGGGGCTTCTTCCGCAGGCG
Source organism: Mesorhizobium sp. M4B.F.Ca.ET.017.02.2.1 (assembly GCF_003998955.1). Lineage (NCBI taxonomy): Bacteria > Pseudomonadati > Pseudomonadota > Alphaproteobacteria > Hyphomicrobiales > Phyllobacteriaceae > Mesorhizobium > Mesorhizobium sp. M4B.F.Ca.ET.017.02.2.1. Next base: position 18,461 of record NZ_RZOF01000080.1, read on the forward strand.
CTGAGCGAGGCGAGGATCGCCATTGGCCGAGTTCGGACGGTCGCTTTCACCCACACCCATCTCGATCATATCCACGGGATCGTCCGTCCGGATGGCCGGGACAGTTTCCCGCAACTCACCCGCCTGCTCGTGCCTCGAGCCGAGCTCGACATGTTCCGGTCGGTAGCGAGGTTGAGCGGCTTCCATGATCGAGCAGAACCTTTGGACCCCGGGCAGCGCCTGAGCGCGAATGTCGAGGCGGTCGCGGCGCCAGGCCACGAAATTGGTCACACATGTTTTCGTGTCACGAGCGACGGCGGAACATTGTTGGTTTGGGGCGACCTCGTGCATGTGCCGTCGCTTCAGTTCGATCGGCCGGAGGTCGCATGGGAATTCGACGCCGACCAGGCGCAGGCGCGGGCGAGCCGGCTGCATATCTTTGCCCTTGCCGCCGACAATGCCTGGTGCGTGGCGGGAGCGCATCTCGATTCACCGGGCGTCGGTCGGATTTTTCGAACCGAGACAGCCTTCCGCTTCGAGCCTTTGTAGGGGTTCCGGCTAGATCTTGGCCGGAGGCTCAAGCCGCATGCGCACTCGCCGCAATGCCCTTGAAAATATATCGAGGTCGTTGGCGGCGCGGGCAAGCGTGAGCGCACCCTGGATGACGGCGACTGCTTCCTCGGCCAGCTCGCTGGCCTCGCCCGGTCGATACCCGGATCGCGTCAGCGCTTCGGCGAGACGCGCGACCCAGCGGCCGAAATAGTCCCTTATTTGGCCGGAAAACAGGTCGCGCGAATCATCCAGCGCGAAGGCGCCGATGAGGCAAACCCGGCGCCCCGAGCGGAAGAAGCTGTCCGTCGCCTCGAACATGTGCTCGATCCCGGCCCGCGGATCGGCGTTGTCGCGCAAAGGCGCAAAGACATTGTCCTCGAACCAGCCGTCGATATGGGCAATGACGGCTCTCGCCATCTCCTCCTTGCCGCCGGGAAAGAAGTGATAGAGGCTGCCCTTACCCAATCCCGTCGCCGCGCCGATCAGCGCCAGGCTCGCCCCTTCATAGCCGTGCTCGCGAAAGACCTCGCCGATGATGGAGGGCAGATCGGCGCGCTCGGGCGCGATCCTGCGCATAGGCGCCTTACAAGCCAAGTTCGGTCAGGCCCGGATGATCGTCGGGCCGGCGGCCGAGCGGCCAGTGATATTTGCGCTCGGCCTCGGCGATTGGCAGGTCATTGATGCTGGCGACGCGCCGGCGCATCAGCCCGGCCGCGTCGAACTCCCAATTCTCATTGCCGTAGGAG